>DASVWD010000140.1 GCA_036389795.1 Longimicrobium sp. | reverse complement strand
TCGCCGCTCGCCGTGCGCCGCGCGGGCGTTCTCGTCCATCATCTGCGTGAGCAGGTCCTGGTCGAGCGAGCCCCAGTTGACGCCGATGCGCACCGGCTTGCCGTGCTCGGCGGCGATGCGGACGATGGTGCGGAAGTTCTCGTCGCGCCGCTTGCCCCCCACGTTGCCCGGGTTGATGCGGTACTTGGCCAGCGCGCGCGCGGCGTGGAGGTGCCGATCGTGGGCGACTTCCACTACAACGGGCACCTCCTCCTGCACAAATACCCGGACTGCGCCCGCGCCCTGGCCAAGTACCGCATCAACCCCGGCAACGTGGGCGCCAAGCGGCACGACGAGAACTTCGCGGCCATCGTCGACCGGGCGCTGGAGTTCGGCAAGCCGGTGCGCATCGGCGTCAACTGGGGCTCGCTGGACCAGGCGCTGCTCACGGAGATGATGGACGCGAACGCCCGCCTCCCGGCGCCGAAGGACGCCAAGACGGTGATGATGGAGGCGATGGTGGAGAGCGCGCTCCGCTCGGCGGCGCTGGCCGAGCGGCTGGGGCTGCCGCACGACCGCATCGTCCTCTCGGCCAAGGTGAGCGGGGTGCAGGACCTGGTGCGCGTCTACCGCATGCTGGCCCCGCTCTGCGACTACCCGCTGCACCTGGGGCTCACCGAGGCGGGGATGGGGATGAAGGGGATCGTGGCCTCCACGGCGGGGCTCTCCATCCTGCTGCAGGAGGGGATCGGCGACACCATCCGCGTCTCCCTCACCCCGAAGCCCGGCGGCGACCGCACCGAGGAGGTGCACGTGGCGCAGCAGATCCTCCAGAGCCTGGAGATCCGCTCGTTCACGCCGCAGGTGACCAGCTGCCCAGGGTGCGGGCGCACCACGTCGACGTACTTCCAGAAGCTGGCCGAGGAGATCCAGGGGTACCTGCGCGAGCAGATGCCCGTGTGGCGCGAGAGCCACCCCGGCGTGGAGGAGATGAAGGTGGCGGTGATGGGGTGCGTGGTGAACGGCCCCGGCGAATCCAAGCACGCCAACCTGGGGATCAGCCTGCCGGGGACCTTCGAGGAGCCCAAGGCGCCGGTGTACGTGGACGGCGAGCACTTCACCACGCTCCGCGGCGACCACATCGCCGAGGAGTTCAAGCGCATCCTGGACGACTACGTCGAGACGCACTACCCGGCTCGGGTGCGGGCGGCGGAGCCCGCGGGGGTGTAGGCGCCACGACGGGCGCGGAGAAGCGGCGGGGCGGAGGAGATCCTCCGCCCCGTTCGCGCATGCGGCGGACTTCCCGCGCGACGGCAACTGTTGTAACGATCTTTTCGAGTCCTTTCATGTGCTCGAAGTAGACACTACCTTGCAAACGTCCGGGAGGTTCATGCGTCAGGTCCCAACAGCGGAGGTGCCTATGAATGACACGATTCCCATCCCCGGCCCGTGCGTTCCGCCAGAGCGCTCGCTCGAGAGGCCGTAGGCGGCGGGGGCGGCAGGACCACTTTCGTTTTCCGCATCATCGTCCCAGCGCAGACGTTCCCGCAGGTCCCCTCCCCTCGTTCCCAGGAGGTGGCACATGTCCGTCAACATCCCGACCGCAACCGACGACGCCGATCTCTCGCGCGCCACGCTCTGCCCGGAGTGTGTCGAAGAGGCGTGCCGGCCGTGCGGTGGCTACGAACCGAAGATCGGTGAGTACCGGCTCTCGGGCCCGCAGGTGGAGCCCGGGGCGAGCTACTGGAACCGCTGCCCGGTGCCGTGCCCGGTGTCGCTCAAGGAGCTGACGTCGGTCACCGAGGATCCCGGGAGCCCGCACTTCTTCCCGCCATACCCGAGCGACCCGGCGGTGGTGCAGCGCGAGTTCGCGGAGCTGGTGGAGCTGGAGCGCCTGCGCTTCGACCCCACCCGCATCGCCAGCACGCTCCCCGGGCGGCAGCGTTGCCCGCTGAGCACCTTCCTGCAGCTGCGCCCGCAGCCGATCGGCGCCACCTTCGGCTTCGCCCGGGGCGACAACTTCCCGGTGATCTTCAACGGGGCGGAGCTGGCCCGGTACTTCGAGAACGAGACGCCCGGGCTGGCGCACCGGCTGGCGCTGAACTACCTGATCCGCGAGACCAACTGGTCGCCGCCGCGGCAGGCGCTGGTGTGGGCGGCGCTGGACGTGGCCATCTACAGCGCGCTGCTGGCTGCGTGGTACTACAAGTGGCTGAGCCCCCGGCCCAACACCTCGGGGCGCGAGCGCCCCTGGGAGTTCGCGGTGGCCAACGACTGCACGCTGAACGTCCTGTACGACCGCCCGGTGAACGGCCTGGGCACCGACAGCGTGGACGACCTGGTGAGCTGGGCCACCGGCGCCCCGGTGGTGGAGCGCAACGGGCGGCGGCCCGACTTCTTCCCGCCGGTGCCGGGGTTCATCAACACCTCGCCGGGGACGCCGCGCCACCCGGCCTATCCCTCGGGGCACAGCACCTACTCGGGGGCGGCCAGCGAGCTGCTCAGCTTCTTCTTCCCCGACTACCGCGCGGAGTTCGACCGCCTGGCCGACAACATCGGGCTGGCCCGGCTCTGGGCGGGGGTGCACTGGAGGTCCGACCACACGGCGGGGAACCAGCTGGGTCGCACGGTGGCGTGCCTGGTGATCGACCAGCTCCGGCGCAGCGGCATTCCGCTGGTGCCGCCCCCGGCGCGTTGCAACGACGTGCCGCCGAAGCTGGAGGCGCTGGAAGAGGAGGCCCGGGCGTTCGAGGAGCGCTGCGGCCGGAACGAGGGCGGCCGGATCCCCGGCTCGCGCTGCCGGGTGTTCAACCCGTGCCGGATCTACGTCGACGCGGAGGTGGACTCCGACACGCAGGGCCGCTCGTACGTGGGCTGACGCGCGATTCCAGCCGTCGCGATCCTCCGGACGTGACGGAAACGGCCGGCCGGGAGACCTGCTCCCGGCCGGCCGCGCCAGACCCGGCGGTGGGTCGACGGAAGCGAGGCCCCGGACGGCGGACGTCGGGGCCTCGCTCGCGCCGGCGGCGCATGGCTCACCAGTAGGTGATCTCGCGCACCTGGACCCACAGGGGGATGGGCGCGCCGCCGTCGGCGGGGACGAGCGTGGAGGTCTGGCGCGTCCAGTTGCCGCGTGCGTCGTACTCCGTGCGCCCCACCAGCTTTCCGGGCACCTCGACCACGCGGCGGCGCGCCGCGTCGTAGTGGCGCACGGGCACCAGGGTGCCGTCGGGCCGGTACTCGACGCGCTCGGAGCTGCCCCGGCCGTCCCGGCGCTGCACCACCCGCCCGGTGAGCGTGCCGTCGGGCGCGTACGTGGCGGTCTCCACCGTTCGCCCGCCGTCGCGGTAGGTGTAGACCACCTTCCCCGGCTCCGGGTCGTGGCTCGCCGCGGGGCCCGACGGGTTCGGGGCGAGGTCGTGCGTCTCGCGCTCGGCCAGGCGGCCCTCGCCGTCGTAACGGTACTCGATCCGCCAACGGGGCGCCGCGCCGCCTTGGTAGACCACCTCCTCGACCTTCCGTCCGGCGGCGTCGTAGCGGGTCTCCCTGCGCCCGGCGCGCACGCCATTCCGATCGTAGCTCTCCCACAGCACCCGGTTGCCGCGCGCGTCGTAGTCGTAGACGGAGCGGCTGGAGAGCTCCCCGCGATGGGTGAAGAAGAGCTCCTCGCGCAGGCGGCCCGCCCGGTCGTAGGCGAAGGCGAACCGGTCCTGGAGGCTGCCGTCGCGGCCCAGCACCCGGTACTCGGTGCGGCGGCCCTCTTCGTCGAGCACGTAGAGGTGCCTGCGCGGCTCGGGCGGGAGGGGCCCGCTGGGGGACCAGTACTCCTCGTGGCCCGTGTGGCGGCCGCGCGCGTCGTAGGTGTAGACCTGCCGCTCCCGGGGCTCACCCTTTTCGTAGTGCACCATCTCCGTCCTCCGGCCCGCCCGGTCGTACCAGACCGCGTAGGCCGGCGCCAGCTCCTGCACCCCGGAGTCGAGAGGGCGCAGGACGCGCACCGCGCGCACGGGTCCCTCGAGGCTGTCCGCGACCGCCGTCAGCGGCTCCTGCGCGAGCGCGGGCGCGGCCAGGAGCGGCAGCAGCGCGGCAAGGATGGCTGGGCGCATGGGTTCACTCCGTGATCGGGCTCCATCGGCGGCGGGACCCCATCCGCGACGCCTGTCCCGCGGTACCTATGACGCCAAACATCGGGAGGTGGGTTGCCCGGCGCCAGCCCTCCGGCGTCTCTTCGGCCGTGCCGGCAACAGCCTTTCTCACGCAGAGCCAGCAGAGTCAGCGGAGGGGTTATACCAGATCCGGAAGAACAACGGTTGGTGAAGCGAGCGGGCATTCGTGCCGCTACCGCGCCCAACCCACCTGCCGGGGTGAGAAGATTCTTCGGCCCTGCGACGATCCGTGCGGATGCTGGTTCGGTGTGGCCGGGCCTCAGAATGACGGCGAATACCAACTGATCTTCCGGATTTGGTATTAGCGGAGGGGTTTCTCTGCTAACTCTGCTGACTCTGCGTGAGGCCTGTTCGTTGTTCTTTCGGATCCGGCTTCAGCGCCCGCGCACCCGCAGCAGGAGCCACCCGTACGCGATCCCGACGACCGACGAGGCGAGCAGGAGCCACTTGGTCCAGGAGAAGGCGAGCAGCGCGGACGCGGCGGCCAGCGGGCGACCAGGATGGGCGTTCAGCAGGGTGACGATGCACGCGTTCTCGGCGAAGTCGCAGAGCATCGCCGCGACCGGCACCCAGCGCAGGAGGTGGAGGGAGGGCGGCGCGCCCAGGCGGCGCAGGTAGAAGCGGGCCGCGCGGTAGAGCGCCCAGCCGTAGGCGAGCGGGATGACGGTGTCGAGCACCAGCACGCCGACGCGGTGCTGGCCCCGTCCCCCGGGCCCGAGCGCGTCCACCGCGGCGAACAGCGCGTCGGCCGACCCGTACCAGGGCGGCTCCAGCGGCTTCCCGGCCAGGGGGTGCCACGCCCGCCCGACGATCCCCAGCCCCACGAAGACGGCCAGCGCGAGGAGGAGGCCCGCCCAGACCAGCAACTCCTCGCGCGGTTGGCCGGAAGCGGCGCCCCGGCCGCGGGAGGGCGCGCTCACCTTCCCCTCATTCGAAGCATTGCGGGTACTGCGCGGCCGCGCACTTCTCCCCGTAGGCCAGGTTGGCCGTCATCTCCTTGGGATCGAAGCGCAGCGTGTCGCCCTGCAGCGGCGCCTCGGGACGGATCACGCACAGCCTGACGGCGCGGCGCTCCTCGCCCTCGGCATTGCGGAACACGCGCCGAAAGCGGGGCACGTCCAAGAGCGCCGCCACCTCCGCGTCCGACAGGCCGCACTTCTCCTTGATGCGGGCCCCCACTTCGGCGCGGTAGAGGAGGATGTCGGTGAAGAGCTTCGACAGCCGGATGTCGTTCTCGCCCACTTCGTTCGACAGCAGGTCCACCGTGCGCTTGAGGATCGGAATCACGGTGTCGAGCTTCATCGGCCTGGGCGGGGCCTGCTTGGGTGGCGGGGCCAGCACGATGCAGATGATCTCGTCGGCGCCCGCCTCGATGGCGATCTTGATCGGCGCGTACTCGCGCACCCCGCCATCCACGAACGGGTCGTCCGGCTGCGGTCCGGGGACGCGCACCGGCGGCATCAGCACGGGGATGCTGGACGAGGCGAGCATGGCGCGGTGGAGCTGCTGCAGCGAGGTCACCCGCACCACGTCGCCGTCGTCGATGGTCACGGGCGGCTGCGCCTGGCCGGCCTGGAAGTACACCAGCCTCCCCGTCTGCAGGTTGACGGTGGTGAGGAACACCGGGCGGGCGGACCCGTCGATCGTCCTGAAGTCGCCCTCGCCGACGCCGTTGCGGATGCGCTCGGCCAGCGGGTCGGTGTAGTACCACGAGATCAGCGACAGCTTCAGCGGGTTCGAGAGCCGCTCGCGCACGATGTCGCGTGTGTGCACGGTGGTGTACTCCTCCCGGAGCTGGGCGAGCCCCGCCTTCCCCCGCGCGGCGAGCGGGGGCACGATCAGCGCGCCGGTGCTGGTCCCCACGAACAGGTGGAAGTCAAGCCCGGCCTTCTCCATCAGGTGCCCCAGCGCCCCCACCGCGAACGATCCGCGCGACCCGCCGCCGCTGATCACCAGTGCCCGCTTCGTCATGGCCGCCTCCTCTCGGCTCGAGGTCCATCGAACGGTGCTTCGCATTCTAATTAGAGATGGTACCGGCTCCCTCAATTCCGTGTCGGGACGCGGGAAGCACAACGGTTCCGCGCACGCGGCCAGGATGCGAAGCAAGCCCGGGGGAGCGCCGCGAGCCCGGCCGCTCCCGTCGGCGGCACCTCAGTCCGCTCCCTCGGGGCGCAGCTCCTCCACGATCCAGGCGTTGGCGGGGGTGAGGGTGACGGCGTACAGCTCGTCGAAGCCCTCCTCGCGGCGCGGCTCCTCCAGCTTCTTGTAGGTGCCCAGGATGCCGGGGACGGGGATCACGGCGCGCCCCGCGCGCAGCCGGTTGCGCGCGATGGCCTCGCGCGTCGTCGCCCGGAAGAAGTAGCCGACCACGCGGAACCCCGCCGCGCGCGCCGCCTGGATGTACCTCGCCCGCTCGGCGGCCGTGACGTTGGTGTTGTCGACCACGAACGGCTGCTTCGTGCGCAGGCAGGCCTCCAGCAGCACCTGCTCGCGGCTCTTCGTCTTCAGCAGGTCGCGGCTGACGCGGACGTGCGTGTCGAAGAAGCGCTCGCGGTAGAAGGTCGACTTCCCCGACGCCTGGATCCCTACAAAGATCACCGCCTCCATCCGCGCGTCCTCACCCCGGCCGCGGCGTCTCGCCGCGCCCGGGCCGGTCCTCGTCCCGGGGCGAAGGAGAGGGCGGCGCTGCGCGGCCGGTGTCTCCGCCCCGCACCCCGCGCGCGACGGCGTAGAGCACCGCCGCCCCCGCCAGGACGGCGGCCATCACCAGCCACTCGTCGCGCCGGATCGAGGTGAGCAGCCAGGCGATGGCCGCGAGCGCCAGCCAGGGGACCACGGCCGCGCCGGGGACGCGGAAGGGGACGCCGCCGGCCCGCACGTCGCGGCGGCGGAGCTCCCAGGCGGCCAGGCAGCACCCGGCGTAGAGGAGGAGGGTGGAGAGGTTGGCCAGGATCGCCAGCCGCTCGAAGCCGCTGGTGACGGCCAGCAGCCACACCACCACCGCCTGCACGGCGATCGCCACGTGCGGCGTGCGCCGGCGCGGGTGCACCGAGGCCAGCGCGCGCGGCAGGAACCCGTCACGCCCCAGCGCGAAGAGCGCGCGGGGCACCGCCAGCGTCATCCCGCTCACGTAGCCGAACATCGACACGGCGGCGCCCACCAGGATCAGCGTGCGCCCCCACGGCCCCAGCGCCACGGCGGCCGCGTCGGCCAGCGGCGTCTGCGAGGCCGCGAGCGCGTCGCCCAGCACGCCCTGGGCGACCAGGTGCAGGCCGACGTAGAGGAGCGTGACGCCCGCCATGGCCAGGAACACCGCGCGGGGGACGGTGCGGGCCACGTCCTTCACCTCGCCGCTCGGCACCAGCGCGGTCTCGATCCCCGCGAAGGCGAAGATCAGGAGCACCGAGGTGCGCGAGACGGCCCCGGCGGATGGCGCCGCGCCCCACGCCAGGTTCGCCGCGTGGGCGGCGAAGAGCCCCGCCACGAGCAGCAGGAGGAGGGGGAGGAGCTTCGCCACGGTCGCCACCACGTTCAGCGAGGTCCCCTGCCGCACCCCCAGGACGTTGACCCCCGACAGGAGCGCCAGGGTGAGCGCCAGCACCGCTCCCCGCCCCGCGCGGCCGGAGAGCGCGGGGACCAGGCCCCCCACCGCGTCGGCGAAGATGGTGGCGACCGCCGCCAGCGCGAAGGTGCCCACCACCCAGAGCAGCACCCCCGCCAGGAAGCCCAGGAACCCCCCGAACGCCACCTCCACGTAGGCGTAGGGCCCGCCGGTGAGCGCCACCCGGCTCCCCGCCTCGGCGAAGCAGAGCACGATGAGCCCCATCACCAGCGCGCAGGCCAGGTAGGAGAGCGGCGCCGCCCGCCCCAGCCCCGCGGCGGCCCCCGCAGGGAGGCGGAAGATCCCGCCGCCCACGGTGATGTTCACGATGCTGGCGGCCAGCGCCCACACGCCCACGGCGCGGACCAGGCGGGACTCGGCGGCGGAAGCGGCGGGCTGGGGCTCGGTCATAGGAACCGGGGAGGACGGATCGGCGGAAGCGGCCACGGAGCGGGACGATGCCGGGCGGTCGCAACGAAGCATCGTGCGCGGGGCGCCGGGGCGCAAGCCGCGCTGCACGTCGGCGAGATCCGGTGCACGGGAACGGATTCACAAAAACAACTGCCGGGGTGTTCGGTTGGATGGGCCAGAGGGCGCGAGCTCGGACGGCACGCCGATCGCCTTCCGGAGCGTCTGGCATGGCTGGTGCGAGTCGCCCGGCGTCCGCATCGAATCTACCGAACGAAGGGAGGAAGTGGTGGCCGACATCAACGTCGAGCGGAAGAGGCGCAACGTGCTTCCGCTGGTGCTGGGGCTGCTGGCGCTCCTGGCGCTGGCGTACCTGCTGTACTCGCTGCTGGACCGCGACGAGGAGGAGCGCGACGAGGTGGGCCCGCCGCCCGACACGGTGACGGTGGCCCCCGCCGCGACGGGCGCGGTGGCCCAGGCGCCCGCCTTCCTTTTCGTGCCCGCGAGCTGACGGGGCAGGCCGGCCGGGCGGCTGCATGAGGGATGCGCGCCCGCTAGGGCCGGGACCGTGGCGGCCGGGTGGTTTCGGCCGACGCGGGGCCCGGCGCCGTTGGGCACGGTGGTATCGTGCCCTACGGCGCGCGCAGCCCGGCCCGGAGCGCAGCGGCGGGACATGCCCGGAACCGCAGTGCGAAGTGCTGAGTGCGAAGTGCGAAAGTGAACGGAGCGGGTGACGGGACCCGCCGTTTCCGCGAGACCGTCGCGGCGCCTGAAGCAGGATGAGGCGGCGCGGCGGGCGGAAGCGTCGCGCTGGCCCCGGTCCTGCAAAGAAGGATGTTCCCCCCGGGGCCCGCCGGATCGGGCGCCGGGGGTATTCGTCCGGAACCACCCACCCACGCGGACGTGACGACGACGGCAGCCAGGAGCGGGCTCGGGAAGCGGGTCGAGCGCATCGGCGAGGAGGCGGGGGCGAAGCGCGTGGCGGTCGCCTGGTACGACTACCAGACCCGCCGGTCGTGGGACTACCGCGGCGGCGAGTGGTTCCACGCGGCCAGCACCATCAAGGTGCCGATCCTGCTGGGCGTCTTCGGCGCCGTGTACCAGGGCGGGCTCTCGCTGGAGTCGCGGGTGCACGTGCGCAACCGCTTCCTGAGCGTGGCCGGCGGCCTTCCGTTCCGGGTGGAGAGCGGGCGCGACGCCAACTCGGTGGTGCACCAGCACCTCGGGAAGACGATGAAGATCGGCGAGCTGGCCTACCAGATGATCGTCACCAGCAGCAACCTGGCGACGAACCTGCTGGTGGACCTGGTGGGGGTCGAGGAGATCGGGCGCGCGCTGAAGGAGCTGGGCGTGGAGGGGGTGGAGTTCCGGCGCGGGGTGGAGGACGAGGCCGCCTGGGAGAAGGGGATCAACAACCGGGTGACGGCCAGCGGGCTGGTGAGCGTGCTGCGCCCGATCGAGGAGGGGACGGCCTTCAACGTGGAGCTCTCGGCGCGGATGCTGGAGATCCTGCACGACCAGGAGTTCAGGAGCGGGATCCCCGCGGGTGTGCCCGAGAGCGCGCGGGTGGCCAACAAGACGGGGGAGATCAGCACGGTGGCGCACGACGCGGCCATCGTCTACCTCCCCGAGCGCTGGCCCTACGCGGTGGTGGTGCTCACCGAGTGGGAGCCCTCGGTGACCTCGGGGCGCAGCGACACCATCGCGCGGATCTCGCGGGCGGTCTACGAGCACCTGACCTCGGGGGACGGCCGGGATGCCTGAGTTCCCCCTGAAGGTGGTGGACGGGCTGGCGCTGGACGACGAGCTGCGCGCGCTGCTGCGCCCCGGCGAGACGCTGCGCGGGCGCGACGGGCGGCTCCGGCGGCTGCCGCGCTACTTCTACGAGGTGCCCAGCTGGGACGTGGCGCTGGAGACGCCCCTGGCGCCCAACTTCGAGGTGTGGGAGTTCCTGAACGTGGACGTGCGCGAGGCCGAGCGGCTGCGCACCGGCTGGCCCCGCTACCTCCCCTGCGCGGTGAGCGTGCTGGCGGCGTTCCTGGAGCTCTTCCGCACGGAGGTGGACACCTACGTGCACATCGCGGCCAACGGGGGGTACCGCTCGCCCGCGCACCGGCTGACTACGCACGCCAGCCCCCACTGCTGGGGGACGGCGACGAACATCTACCGGGTGGGCGACGACTGGCTGGACGAGGAGAAGCAGATCTCGCGCTACGCCCGCGTGGCCGAGCGGCTGATGCCGGGCCTCTACGTGCGCCCCTGGGGCCACGGCCCGGGCGAGGCCGACGACCACCTGCACCTGGACCTGGGGTGGACGGTGGTGGTGCCGCACGGCAGCGCGGGGGAGCCGGAGGAGGAGGAAGGGGAGGAGGCTGAGACGGTGCGGGAGGACCCGAAGGACGTGACCGAGACCGCCGAAGCCGGGGCGTGATGAGCGACGCGAGCAAGAAGAAGGGCGGCACCTCGAAGGAGGCGCGGCGCCGCGAGCGGCTGAAGCTGGCCGCCATCGGGATGGAGTCGGAGTTCCAGGTGGCCGTCGACGGCGAGCTGGTGCGCCCCGAGGACGTCTTCGGCGACCCGCGCGCCTTCGTGCGCGGCAACCTGATGCACCGCGTGGGCACCAGCTACCACCTCCCCACCGGGGGCGCGGTCTACTTCGACACCGGCGTGATCGAGGTGGCCACCCCGGTGATCGAGATCGAGCGCGGGTGCGCCGCTCGCGCCGGCCGCTCGCTCTGGGAGGCGATCCTGTACGTGCGCCGCGAACTCGACGAGTGGGAGCGCCGCACGGGGCGCGACGTGCGGCTCATCGGCTTCAGCACGCACTACAACATCTCGTTCGAGCTGCCGAAGGAGGAGCAGGGCAACGGCCGCACGGTGCAGAAGCTGGCGCTGCTCCTCAGCTACATCCTCCCGGTGCCGGTGATGCTGCTGGCGGCCAACCGGCGCTCCACGGGGATCGGGGTGCGCCCGCGCGGCGACCGCATCGAGGTCACGGCCGACTTCACCCCCAGCGCCTCGCTGATGATCGCCACCGGGACGCTGATCACCGGCATCGTGCGCGAGGTGATGACCTGGCCCACCTTCGAGCTGGACGTGCTGGAGGAGAAGGGGCTGCCGGTGATCCGCGACTTCCGCCCGATCCCGCACACCTCGCGCAAGGGGTGGCTGGCCCGCTTCGAGTGCTACCGGTGCAACCCCTTCACCGCCGACGTCGACCAGCCGATGTGGGAGACGCAGGACGGGCGGAAGCTCAGCCTGCGGGCCATCGCGGGGCTCACGGTGAAGCACTTCTGGCACCCGATCAAGCGCATCTCCGACCCCTGGACCTTCCGCCTGATCGGCTCGGTGATGCGGGGCCGCGCGCCCTCGCTGCTGGACCTGGACGACCGGCCGCCCGAGTACGAGGACGTGGGCCGGCTGTGCACCTGGGACAACCTGTTCCCCGAGAGCGAGCTCTCCCGCAGCCGCTACGAGCGGGTGCTGATCCGCGCCATCAGCGGCCAGAAGCTCACCATGTACGGCCAGCGCTACACGCCCACGGGGATGCGCGGCTGGAGCCAGGTGATCTTCCGCCGCGACCACGACCGGAGCAAGCAAGTCTTCAGCATCGACTACCTGATCGACCACCTGCGCGACTGGGAGCAGTCCCCCGGTCGCGGGGGGTGAGGCACGGGTCGGAGGGCATGCGAAGGGGGCGCCGGACCGAGCAGGTCCGGGGCCCCCTTCGTCATGCCGTGGATGCGGAGCGTCAGAACGACGGGACGACCTCTACCGTAATCCCCGCGCGCTCCTTCCCACGCGGCCGGGGGCCCACCTGGATGCGGACCTCCAGGTCGAGCGCGTTCAGGAACCGCTCCAGGCGCTCCATGCTGAAGCGCGTGAGCCGCCCGCGCACCAGGTCCGACACGTCCGGCTGCTTGACGCCGAGGATCTTCGCGGCCTGAGCCTGCGTCAGCCCCCGCTCCTGAACCGCCTTACGAACGATGCGCGCCAGCTCCGCCTTGGCGAGCCGCTCCTCGGCGTCGCGCATTCCCATGTCCGCGAAGACGTTCCCGCTGCTGTCGTGAACAGTGGTGTCGTCGCTCATCGCCTTTCTCCCGGTCATCCGTAGGTCCTGCGGTAATGCTCCTCAGCGGCCTGCAACCGCGCGTGGATCGTTTCCCGGTCGGGCCTGGGCGTGGCGATCCCGTGGGAAGACTTCTTCTTGAAGACGTGGAGCACGTACACGCATTCCGGAAAGGAAACCGTATACGCCGCCCGGTAAGTGTCTCGATCGAAGTCTTCCACCAGCTTCATCACCTCCCGGGGAAGACCCTCCCCGAATGGCCGTGCACCTTCAGGGTGATCTCCGTACTGCGCGTCGAGCAGGGCGGCGCCGAAGACATCCTGCACCTGCTCGGGCATGGTCTTAAGGTCCTTCTTGCTAGACCCAACGAAGTGCAGCGGTTTCGGCTCAGGATCGTCTAATGAGTATAGCATGTTTGCTATACGAACACAATGCTCTTTCGAGCGTGAAGGATGAGGAGGACAAAAAATGCGCGGCCGGGACGAGCTCACGCTCGCGGGGCTCCGTTGCTGCGGCGCCCACTCCGGCCGCGCCATGGTGCTGCGCGGGCAAATCTATCGATGTGACCTGCGGGTGTAAAGTTTGTCCAATTCGTCCGAGACAAGCTGCCGTCGGGCTCGACTACTTCTTCCGCACCACCCTCGCCAGGTACTCGCGGATGTGCGCGTGGGTCTCGGGGGCGGACCAGAGGGCGAGTGCCCGGGCATCGTGGGAGTAGCCGTAGCGGTCGATGCGCTCCAGGGCGGCGGCGCGGAGCCACTGCTTGGTGAGCCCGAACACCTCGGCGGGGATGGCGGCGAGCTTCCCGGCCACCTCGCGCGCCCGCGACTGGAGCGCCGCCGGGTCCACCACCTCGTCGAGGAGTCCCCACTCCAGCGCCTCGGCGGGGGTGAGGTTGCGCCCTGTGTAGACGAGCGACTGCACGCGGTCCGTCCGCACGGCGAAGCGCACCACCTCCAGCGGCGCCGCGGGGAAGGGGACGCCCACCAGCAGCTCCGGCACGCCGATCTTCCCCTCGCCCTCGGCCATGATCCGGTAGTCGGACGCCAGCGTCATGATGCCGCCGCCCGCGATGGCGTGCCCGTTGACCGCCGCCACCACCGGCTTCGGCAATGCGAAGAGCTTGCGGACGAAGGTGCCGAGCAGCGGCAGGAACCGCCGCACGTACTCCGAGCCTCCCTCGGTGAGCCGGAAGAGGTCGACGCCGGCCGAGAAGATCGAACCCGTCCCGGTGAGGACCACGGCGCGCGCGTCGCCCGCGGTGTCGAGCTCGCGCCCGAACGCCTCCAGCAGCTCCACGTCCAGCGCGCTCGCCTTCCCGTGCGCCAGGCGCAGGGTGAGGATGCCGTCGCTCAGCTCTCGTTCGATCATGGGTCCGATTTCACCGGCGAAGAGACACGAAGGCGATCGCGCAGGATACCGAAGCGAAGCCCGGTCTTAATAGCGCCGACCACCTGCGTCGCGCTACTGGGATGGGACGAAACGACTGCCGCATCGCGCAACGAGTGCGGTGAAAGTCGCGGCGCGCGAGGGTCGCCTTGACCGCCGCGCATCCTGCAAGCGACTGTCGATCAATGGCTTAGGCGCGGGATGGGCGGCGGCACCGTGGTTGCCTGACTGGTCGGGCGAAATCTTTCAGATGAGCTTCCCGCACCGACTGCCCGGCTCCCCACGCGGAGCGGGCACGCGTGTCGACGCGGCTCGGCGAAACCACCAGGTTCACGGCGGACGGACGATGACGAACGGGCGGATCGCGGCGGTGCTCGGCGCGGCGCTGCTGCTGGCTGCGTGCTCCGGCGGCCCGGCGGGGCCGGGCGAGGGCGGAGGAGGTGGCGGCAACAACGGCGGGGGCGGCAACAACGGGGGTGGGCCGGGGATTCCTGGCCTGGGCCCCGGCGCCAGCCTGAACGGGAAGCGGCCCTTCCCCGACGACAACCCGTGGAACCGCGACGTCTCGGCCGACCCGGTCGACCCCAACTCGACCACGCTGCTGAACGCGTGCGGCGGACTGGACCGCGGGCTGCACGCCGACTTCGGCACGGTGTGGAACGGCGCGCCGAACGGCATCCCCTACGTGGTGGTCTCCGGGAGCCAGGCGAGGGTGCCGGTCACCTTCGGCTACGCGGACGAGAGCGACCCCGGGCCGTACCCGGTTCCCCCCGACGCGCCGGTCGAGGGCGGGCCCAGCGGCACCGGCGACCGCCACGTGCTGGTGATCGACCGCGACGACTGGAAGCTGTACGAGCTGTTCGACGCCCGACCCGTCGACGGCGGGCGGAGCTGGACCGCCGGCTCGGGCGCCGTGTTCGACCTCGACTCCAACGCGCTGCGCCCCGCCGGGTGGACCTCGGCCGACGCCGCGGGGCTGCCGATCTTCCCCGGGCTGGTGCGCTACGACGAGGCGGTGGAGCAGAAGGCGATCCGGCACGCGCTGCGCTTCACCTGCCCCACCACGCGCCGCGCCTACGTCCACCCCGCGCGCCACTGGGCCAGCTCCAACACCAGCGCCAGCCTCCCGCCGATGGGGATGCGGGTGCGGCTGAAGGCCGGCTTCGACGTCGCGGGCTTCCCGCCCAACGTGCAGGTGATCCTGAACGCGATGAAGAAGCACGGGATGCTGCTGGCCGACAACGGCAGCGCCTGGTACGTGAGCGGCGCCCCCGACCCGCGCTGGAGCGACGACGAGTTGGCGACGCTGCGCAACGTCCACGCGCGCGACTTCGAGGTGATCCGCATGGACCAGATCGTCACGCCGTAGCGGACCGGAGCAGTTCTGCCGGAAGGACAGGAGGACCGGACCGCCGCCCGAGCTCGGGCGGCGGTTTTGCGTGGCGGTTCCCCCACGAGCGAAGACTCGCGACCGTGGCGCTTCCAGGATCGACATCGTACGTTTAGCGCCACGAATCCCCCAGCACAGGTCCGAAGCTCGCCCGTCCCCCGCGCCTCCTCGCGTGGACCTTCCTCACCGCCTTCGCCCAGAGGTAGCCGGATGCCGCACCTGCTTCGCTCCCGCGCCGCGCTCGCGCTCGGCGTCCTCCTGCCGCTCGCGCTCGCCGCGTGCGACACGCCGACGAATGCCGCCCGCCTCCCCGCTCCCGCCGGCCCGTCGCTGGTGGTGGTGCCGGCGAAGGGGACCGCCGCCACGCTCGACGTGGCGGGGTGGAACCTCGAGTGGTTCGGCGACACGCAGAACGGCCCCTCCAACGAGACGCTGCAGCTCTCGAACGCGCGCGACGTGATCGCCGGCGCCGACTTCGACGTCTGGGGCGTGGCCGAGATCGTCAGCCAGAGCCAGTTCAACTCGCTGGAGTCGCAGCTCACCGGCTACACGGGCTTCCTGGCGAGCGAGGCGAACGTCGCCGGCGGCTCCACCTACTACGCCGCCGCCGAGCAGAAGGTGGGGATCCTCTACAAGAGCTCCGTCGCCACCCTGCTGGGCGCGAAGGTGATCCTGACGGCCAACGACGCCGACTTCGCCGGGCGGCCGCCGCTGGAGGCGAGGCTGCGCGTGACGCTGAACGGAGCCACGGAAGACGTGGTGGTCATCGTGCTGCACATGAAGGCCTTCAACGACGACGCGAGCTGGCAGCGGCGCCAGAACGCCTCCAGCGCGCTCAAGGCGTACCTCGACGCCACCTGGCCCACGCAGAAGGTGATCGTGGTGGGCGACTGGAACGACGACGTCGACACCTCCATCACCCCGGGGCGGCCCTCGCCGTACCAGAACTTCGTGGGCGACGCGGCGCGCTACGCCTACCCCACCGCCGCGCTCTCCGCCGCCGGCGTCTCGTCCACCACCTCGTTCACGGACTTCATCGACCACCACCTGAACAGCAACGAGCTGAACGCGACCTACGTGGCCGGCTCGGCCGAGGCGTACCGGGTGGACTCGTACATCGCGAGCTACGACGCCACCACCAGCGACCACTACCCGGTGCTGAGCCGCTACACCTTCGGCGGCGGCGGCGGGACCGCGAGCGTCACCGTGACGGCGCCCAACGGGGGCGAGTCGTGGGCGGGCGGGAGCACGCAGACCATCGCCTGGACGTCGTCGGGGGTGGCGAGCGTGAAGCTGGAGTACACGCTGGACGGCGCGGCGTGGAGCGTGATCACCGCGAGCACCGCCGCGGCGGGCGGCAGCTACGCCTGGACCGTCCCCAGCACCGCCAGCACCGCCGCGAGGGTGCGGGTGAGCGACGCGGCCGGGACGGCGTCCGACGCGAGCGACGCGCCGTTCACCATCACCGCGGCCGCGCCGGCGCAGGTGATCGTGAACGAGATCCTGGCCAACGAGCCGGGGAGCAACACGGCGGGCGAGTTCGTGGAGGTGGTGAACGTGGGCGGCACCTCGGCGGCAATCGGCGGGTGGACGATCTCCGACGGCGCGGGGGTGAAGCACACCTTCGCGGTGGGCACCACGCTGGCGCCCGGGAAGGCGGTCGTGGTCTTCGCCGGCGCGTCGGCGATCCCGGCGGGGCTCACCAACGCGGTGGCGGCGTCGACCGGGTCGCTGGCGCTGGGCAACAGCGGCGACTCGGTGATCCTGAAGGACGGCGCGGGGGTGGTGAAGAACAGCTTCACCTACCCGTCCTCGCTCTCGGGCACCGACGGCGTGTCGATGAACCGCAGCCCGGACGCGGCCGCGGCGGGGACGTTCGTGCTGCACACCACGCTTAGCTCGCTGCAGTCCTCCCCCGGCACGCGGGCGAGCGGCGCCGCGTTCTGAGGGAGGGGCAGGGCGGCTGAAGCCGCAGCAACGACTGCAGAAAGCCTCACAAACCCCGTGAGGCTTCAACTGCAACAGCTCCGGTTCGCGAGGAAAGTTGCACGAAGCCTCGCGCCACGAAAGCCTCGCCGGGCACAGCGCCCGGCGAGGCTTCCTGCCGTTGTTGCCGCGGCTTCAGCCGCCCGTGCGGATGCCGGCGGGGCGGGCGGTCATCCCGGGTCCCGGGCCTGTTCCTCGGCGGCCTGCCCGGCCGGGGCGCCGCCGTCGAGCACGAACGTGAACATCACCGCGTCGTCCGGCGCCTCCTCGCCGCCCAGCGACGCGTAGAGCCGCATCGCCGGGGCGTTGGCGCGCCCGGTCAGCACCCAGGCCTCGCCGCAGCCCAGCCCGCGGGCCACGTCCAGCATCGCGCGCAGCACCGCCTTCCCCACGCCGCGGCCCTGGTGCGCCGGCGCCACTCCCACCTCGTTGATCCACAGCTCCGGGCGCGGCTTGTCGGGATGGACGTAGTGGACCGCCGACACGAAGCCCACCACCACGCCGTCCTCGGCCGCCACGGCCAGGTGGTGGCGGGGGTCGGCCAGGAACTCCGCGGCCGCGCCCGCGTCGACGGGGTCGTCGAAGACGCCCGGCGCCACGCGGGCCAGCACCGCCTCGTCGCCCCGCCGCAGGACCCTGATCTCGATCGCCACCGTGGGCTCCCTTCGCGGAGTCGATGCTCTGAGCCGGTTTTTCCGAGCTTGCTGCCTGGATTCCGGGTCCCCAGCGGAAGGGCCTCACACGGAGTCAACGGAGTCAACAGAGGAGCCTCCGCAGTTCTCCGTTAACTCCGTTGACTCCGTGTGAGACATTCAGTTTATGGATCTCGATCCCGAACGCTCGCTGCAGACCGGCATCACGAGCTCCCCTGAAGATCCGCTGTCGGCACGTCCTCCGCAAACGCCGGGAGCATACGGAAAAAGGGCGGCTGATCTCTCGGCAAAACGAAGAGGGGCCGCCCGGCAGCGGCCCCTCTTCCTCTCACCGGCTCCCGGCGGACCGGGGACCGGCTACAGCGACAGGACGTACGCGACGACCGCCTGCTGCTGGGTGGAAGTCAGGTTGTTGAAGAACCTGCTCCGGGCGCGCGAGCCCTCGCCGCCGTGGAGGTTGATCGCCCCCGTGATGGTGGTGGCGGCGCCGTCGTGCATGAACTGCTCCATGAAGCGCGCGCCCATCAGCGGCTCGGTCCGGATCTCGGTCCGGCGCGCCTGGAACAGGCAGATGTCGTTCCTGCCCATGTCGTGCAGCAGGAAGTCGCTGAACGGACGCACGGTCTTGAAGCTGAGCGCCGCGATGCCCACGTCGGTGGTGGTGTACTGCGGCGTGTGGCAGGTGGCGCAGCCGATGGCGTTGAACAGGTCGCGCCCGGCGGCCGTCTGCGAGGTGAGCGCCACCGGCGGCGGCGGCGCCAGGAAGATCACGAAGTTGTTCAGGTCGTCGAAGTCCGCGCTGGCGATCTCGGGCTCGGGCGTGGGGTCGACCCCGAACGGGATCGCGGCGCCGCCGATGCTGTTCTCCGTCAGGTTGTGCTTGTTGGTGATCCCCATCTCGGCCACCAGCGCGCCGGCGTTGAAGAGGGTGATGCTCCCCTCCTGCGCCTTGCGGCCGAACTTGCCGACGTCGTTGTTGGCGTCGTAGTGCACGCGGCCGGAGACCCCGTCGCCGTTCGCGTCGTTGGGGTCGGCCTGGTTGATGATCGCCGAGTTGGGAATCGACGCGATCAGCCCGAAGCCGAAGATGTCGGGGGTGGTGCGCGCGCCGCGCTGGTGCGTCGTGCTCGGGAACGGCTCCTCGGTGAGCCCCGTGGCATTGAAGAGCCTCGGCGTCACCGAGTCCTGGTGCACGAAGCCGCCCTTGCTTTCCAGCTCGTCGCAGGTGCCGTCCAGGCGGACGTTGGTGAAGTGGGTCTCGACCTCGTCGCCGGTGCCGCCCACCGGGCCCTCCTCCTCGCCGTGGCACTCCACGCAGGAGCTGGCGTTGAAGGTCGGACCCAGCCCGGTGGACTGGATGAAGGCGCGCTCGAACTGTTCCTGCCCGCGCTGGAACGACGCGAGCTGGGCCGACGAGAGCCCCCCGATCGGGCCGCCGAGGGCCGCGATCGTGACCTCCCTGCGCGCCTGCAGATCGGGTGTGGTGGGCGAGGTCACCTCCCGCGCGTCCGTGCACGCGGCAGCGAGCAGGCCGAAGAGGAGCGTGAGTGGGACTTGGACCGCGCGGCGCATGCGACCTCCCGGGCACGATGGTGAGAGGCAGGCGGGGTACGTGTGATGGCGCGCTGGTGCTCCGGGTCCGTGCCGGGCGGAGAGGGTTGCCGGACCCTCCGCCACCGGTCGCTCGAACGCGCGACAATCCCCCGCCAGCCGTGCACGCGACGCGGCCGAGAGAGGAGTCGGGCACTCGTGTGGGGCGCGCCCATCCTGGACTTCGTGCGTCCGGGCGGCGAAGCTGCGCCGGACGGCTCCAGGCGGACAGGCGCGGAGCGCTGGGTGCACGGCCCGTGTCCCGGGTCCGTCGCTTGAGGGTAGGATATGTTAGGCTTCCGGACGCCCTGCGTCAATGATTTTGTGTCAGGAACCGTGTCAAATCCCCGGTCTCGTCTCCGCAACCCATTCTGTCGCATGCGGATCACTCTACCGGCCGGAAACGGTAGATTCCTGGCTGCGCCGTCACCCTGCCTGCTCCCGGGTCTCGGACCGGGCTCGAGTTGCCGCGAAGGGAGCGAACCGGAGTCGCGCGCGCCCGAATCGGGGTTGACGCTCCGCGAACCTCACGCACTCCCGCGTACACACCGTAAACCGCACATGAGCGGCCTCCCAAGACCGGCCGCGACGCGCCACCACGGGCGAAAAACCGACCCGCAAGGGTCAACGTGTTGCAGTTCCGGATGTTTCCTTGAACTGCACAGGACAGTGGTTTATGTTCTCTTGCCCCGGCGGCCGTGCCGTCGGTGGCGAAATCGGCTCGCCGCCGTCCCGCCGGGCGGGCCGTTCCCATGCAGGGCGATGTCGGCCGTCCAGGGGTCCCTCAGTCCGTAGCTTTCCGACGAGCCGTGGGCCGGCTCGCCGTTTCTCCCCACCCGCCCGCGGCGCGAGACCACCCCTCGTGGCTCCGCGGCGGTCCCCTCACCCCTATCGCGAGGACCAGGCATGAGCGACAAGAAAGACGCAGCGCCGCAGCGGGCGGAGAGCGAGCGGCAGCCCGGGCGGCGCGAGTTCCTGGGCAGGACGGCGGCGGTCGCCGTGGCCGCCACCGGGGTGCCCGCCCTCCTGGCCGCCTGCTCGGAGCAGGGCGCTCCGACCGAGCCCACGAGCACCTTCGCCCCCGCCGGGTCCGACGGGGTGAGGCGGTCGCTGGGCGGGGGGCGGAACTTCGGCCAGACGGTGAGCAAGATGGTGGCGGGCACCATCGGCAGCGCGCCCGACGTGAAGATCCCCGCGCTGGAGAAGGGGGTCACCACCACCTACCTGCAGCGCATCATCACCGACTCGGACCGCACGGGCACCGGGCTGGCCACCGTGCTGAAGCCGGTGCTCAAGAACTCGGCCGGGGTCACCGTGCAGATCGTGGTGCAGGACAGCCGCGGGAAGGTGTGGCCGGCGCGCAGCATCCTCAAGCAGGCGGACCTGGCGTACGCCATGAAGGACGCGCTGGCGACCAACCCGAACCACCTGGGCGTGCACCGGGCGAGCACTTCCCAGGGGAGCCACGTCATCTCCATCAGCAAGTCGCACATCGTGCAGTTCCAGGACAGCGTGGCGTCGGACATCTACGGCAACCACAACGACATCCACGCGCGGGGGCTGTGCGACCTGTTCAACGTCTCGGTCGCGGGGTACCCGATCGCGTCCACCACGCACGACCCGCTGCACTGCTGACCCGGCGCGGTGCGCGCGTGAGAGAAAGGCCCGGCCGTCCCCCGTGGGCGGCCGGGCCTTCTCACACCGTTTTGCCGAGCTCCGTTCGGGATCGAAGATCCGTAAACAGAAATGCCTCACACGGAGTCAACGGAGGTAACGGAGGAACTTCTGGGTGTTCTCCGTTGACTCCGTTAACTCCGTGTGAGGCCCTTTCGCAGGATAGTCGGATGGTATCAGGCGGCCGCGCCTCGACAAAACCCTGAAACACCAGGCACACGAAAAAGAAGCAGAGCCAGCAGAGGGGTTCCTCTGCTGACTCTGCGTGAGAACGGCCGTTCCAGCGGATCCGCGATCAGGCCTCGGCCGGGGCGCTGCGCGGCGGCAGCGTGAACACCGGGGCGGGGATCGCCGCCAGCGACGCCGGCGAGGGGAGCACCGGGAACGTCTTCAGGAACCAGAGCACGCTCCCGAAGAAGAGCCCCGCGAACCCCAGCGCCACGCCGATCTCCGTGAGCCCCAGCGGCAGGTAGTCGTGCTGCCACACCGAGGGCACGGTGATCAGGAAGCGCTCCAGCCAGTGCCCCACCAGCACGATCACCGACACGAAGGCCAGGAACGGCGGCACCTTCTTGGGCGGGCGCGTGAGCAGGAAGAAGAAGGGGATCACGAACACGCACCCCACCATGATCTCCGTGACCAGCGAGAACGGCTTCTGGAAGCGCAGCACGAAGAACTCCTGCTCGTGCGGCAGCAGCCCGTACCAGATCACCACGTACTGCGACCAGTTCACGTACATCCAGAACACCGAGTACGCGAAGATCAGCTTCCCCAGGTCGTGGAACTGCGCCCCCGTCACCTGGTCGTGCAGCCGCGCCCGCCCCCTCCCGATCACCGACAGGAGCGCCGTCATGGCCAGCGCCGAGTGGAAGGCGCTCACCAGGAAGGTCACCGGGAACATGGTGCTGAACCAGTGCGGGAGCATCGTCATCGCCTGGTCGATCGCCACCAGCCCCCAGAGCAGCGCGAAGAGGATCGACGCCACGGCCGCGATGCGCAGGCCGATCTTGCGCGAGTGGAGCGCCTCCTCGCGCGCGCCCCGCCACCCGCGCGTGAGCCGCCGGTAGATCCCGGGCCCGCGGATCCCCCCCAGGTCGGGGCGCAGCATGTGGTAGGTGAACCACAGCATCATCCCGTACAGCACCAGCACGGCCAGGGTGTCGCGCACCATCATCCCCGTCAGGTTCAGCCACGCCGCCTTCTCCTCCAGCACCGGGTCGCCCTCGTAGCCGCCGATCCAGTGCTCGAAGTAGAAGCGGCTCCCCCCCCACATCACGAAGTAGAGGAGGAGCGAGACCGGGAGGAACGCCGCCCCCGCCGCCGCGAAGCGCCGCACCGACCAGCTCCAGCGAGAGTTGGTCACGTGCATCGCCATGGTGAACACCACCATCCCCGTGGCGACCGACGACCAGAAGAGCCAGTTGAAGTGGAAGGCGTGCCAGGCGCGCTCCGCCCCCTCGCCCATCATCCCCAGCAGGAACGCCAGCGCGCCGAGGAGCACCAGGAGCGCCACCGCGCCCCACGCCGCGCCCGAGACGGGCCAGGTGCGGAAGGGGACCCGGGTGGGCGGCCAGTCGGAATGAGCTGCCATCTTCGTCGTTCTCCTGGGGCGTCAGCGCGGGTTCCGGCCCGCCGTGTCCGTGGTGGTCCCCGTGGTCCCGCCCGTCTGCGTCCCGGCGCCGGGGCCCTGCAGGTTGGCCTGCCCGGCGGCCGTGGGCCCGGGCGCCGGCACCCCCTGCCCCAGCGCGGCCGGCGGCACGCCGGTCGTCGCGCCCGGCGCGGGCGCCGCCCCGGCCTGCCGCTGGAGCTGCCGGACGTAGGCCACGATCGCCCAGCGGTCCTGGTGGGTGAGGCGCGGGCCGTAGGGCGGCATCAGGCCGCGCCCCGCCGCGATCACCCCGTAGATGTAGCCGTCGGAGCGCCCCGCCGTGGCCGCCCCGTTGATCGCCGCCACGCCCACCACCTTGCCGGGCGCCGACACCGGCCCCTTGCCGTCGCCGGCCACGCCGTGGCAGACGAAGCAGTTGTTGTGGTACGCCACCTGGCCCCGCGCCAGCACGGCGGGGTCGCCGAGCGCGAACGGCGGGCGCAGCGTGGGCGCCACCGAGTCGAGCTGCGCGCTGGTGAAGGGCGGCGGCACGTCGCCGTTGGGACCCGCCACCGGCACCGTGCCCTCCGGCGGGAGCCGCACCATCTGGTACGGGTCGGGGATCACGCTGCGGCGCATGGTGGCCAGCTGCGGCACCTTCCCCGCCGCCATGTCGATGTCGTACCCCGCCCAGTCGGTGCACGCGGCGAGCGCCGGAAGGGCGGCCGCGGCGGCGAGCGCGAGCCGGGCGAGGGTCTGTCTAGCGGTGGTCAACCAGCACCTCCTCCGAGCCGGCCTCGGACAGGATCCGCTGCACGTGGTCGTAGCGGTCGCGCGGCGCGTGCGCGAACACCCCGAAGTTGCCGGCGGTGAAGCTCGGGTGGTACATCGGCGCCTCGGGGGGCCCGATGTGCGGGAGCCGCCCCAGCAGGAAGAGCCCCGCCACCGTGGAGAGCGCCCCGATCAGGATGGTGAGCTCGAACATGATCACGCTGAACGCCGGCAGCGACACGATCTCCTTGCCGCCCACGATCAGCGGCCAGTCGATCGAGGTCCAGGTGGCCAGCGCGGTGCCCGCCGCCGTGCCGGTGAAGGCGCCGGTCAGGGTGAAGATGCGCACCGGGCTCTCGGGCGACTCCAGCGCCTCCTCCACCTCGTGGCGCGGGGTGGGCGAGTAGGTGGTCACCTCGTACCCCTCGCGCCTCAGGCGCCGGATGGCGTCGGTGGCCGAGTCCAGGTGGGCGAAGACGCCCAGCACCCCCGTCCGTAGCTTGCTCATATGCGCTCGACCTCGGTGTAGCCGCTCCAGTCGACCTCGGTCCCCGACGCGTCCACCTGCGCCGCGTGCGCGGCCTCGGCGTGCACGGTGCGCATCGGCGGCGGGAGCACCTCCTTGATCTCCGCGATGGAGAGCCCGGGGAGGTAGCGCAGGAAGAGGAGGAACCACATGAAGAACCACCCGAAGCTCCCCATCAGGATGGAGGCCTCCACCCAGGTGAGGTGGTAGTTCATGAACTTCCACGGCTCGTAGCTGTGGGCCAGGCTGGGCACGATGATCACGAAGCGCTCCCACCACATCCCGATGTTCACGAACATCGCGACCAAAAAGAACGCGTTCAGGTTGCGCCGCACCCTGGGGATCCAGAGCAGCTGCGGGATGATGGCGTTGAAGGTGATCATCGACCACCCCGCCCACCAGTAGTCTCCCGTCACCCGGTCCCAGAAGACGTCGCGCTCGAACAGCTCGCCCGAGTACCACGCCATGAAGTACTCCATCCCGTAGGCGTAGCCCACGATCAGCGAGGTGAGCAGCAGCAGCTTGGCCAGGCGGTCGTAGTGCGTGGTGGTGAAGTACGCCCCCAGCCCGAAGATGCGGTGCACGGGGACCATGATGGTCACCACCATCGCCACGCCCGAGAGGATGGCGCCCGCCACGAAGTAGGGGGCGAAGATGGTGGTGTGCCACCCGGGGACGATGGAGACGGCGAAGTCCCAGCTCACCACCGAGTGCACCGAGAGCACCAGCGGGGTGGCGAGCGCCGCCAGGAACATGTACGCCCGGGTGAAGTGCCTCCACTCGCGGTCGGTGCCCTTCCACCCCAGCGACAGCACCGTGTAGACCTTCTTGCGCGTGGGGTTCGTCGCCCCGTCGCGCGCGGCGGCGATGTCGGGGATCAGGCCGATGTAGAAGAAGACCGAGCTCACCGTGAGGTACGTGGTCACCGCGAACACGTCCCAGAGCAGCGGCGAGCGGAAGTTGGGCCACAGGTGGCGCTGGCTGGGGAGCGGGAGCAGCCAGTAGAAGAACCAGGGCCGGCCGATGTGGATGATCGGGAAGAGCGCGGCGGTGAGCACCGCGAACACCGTCATCGCCTCGGCGAAGCGGTAGATCGACTGCCGCCACGGCGCCCGGAACAGGTACAGGATGGCGGAGATCAGCGTCCCCGCGTGGCCGATGCCGACCCAGAAGACGAAGGTGGTGATGTAGACGCCCCAGCCGACGGGGTTGGTGAGCCCGCTCATCCCCAGGCCGAACCAGATGTTGTGCAGCTCGGCGATCACCATCAGCCCCACCAGGGCGATGGTGGTGCCCAGCAGCAGCAGGTACCCCTTCCCCGGCTTGGTCAGCAGCCGGTTGGCGTCGCGGTTGACCTGCTCGTAGCTGGCGACGTCGGGGTGGAACGTCGAGCGCGCGATCGTCTCGGCGCCGGTCCCGGTGGTCTCGGTGGCCATCTCAGTGCCCTCCCGCCGCCGCCGGCTCGGACTGCGGCATTCCCTGCGGCATGTGCTCGGTCCCTCCTCCCTGGGCGGCCGGGTCGGCGTCGTGGCCGCCGTTCCTCGGCTCGTGCAGGGTGACCTTCTTCAGGTAGACGATGGCCGGGTGCGTGTTCAGCTCGCCCAGCACCCGGTAGCCGCGGTTGCTGGTGGCCGCGCGCGCCACGGCGGAGCGCGGGTCGCGGATGTTGCCGAAGGTGAACACCTCGGTGGGGCACGCCTGCACGCACGCGGGCACCACCTCGCCGTCGCGCACGGGGCGGTTCTCCACGTTCGCCCGGCGCTCCACCTCGTGGATGCGCTGCACGCAGAAGGTGCACTTCTCCATCACGCCCTTCTCGCGCACGGTCACGTCGGGGTTCAGCTGCCAGTTGAGCGGCTCGGCGAACTGGTAGGTGAACCAGTTGAAGACGCGCACCTTCCACGGGCAGTTGTTGGCGCAGTAGCGCGTGCCCACGCAGCGGTTGTAGACCTGCCCGTTGATCCCGTCGGGCGTGTGGTACGCCGCGTACACCGGGCACACCGGCTCGCACGGCGCCTGCCCGCAGTGCTGGCAGAGCATGGGGAGGAAGCGCACGTCGTCGGTGGCGCCCTCGGCGAGGGCCTCCTCCTCGTGCCGGCTCACCCCGAAGTAGCGCTCGATGCGCAGCCAGTGCAGCTCGCGCCCGCGCTTCATCTCGCTGGGGCCGACCACGGGGACGTTGTTCTCGGCCGAGCACGCCACCGAGCAGGCGCCGCACCCGATGCAGCGCGCCAGGTCGATGCTCATGGCCCAGCGGACGTCGTTCTCGAGGTACTCGCCGTACTCCGTCCCCGGGGGCGGGTAGCTCGCGGCCGGGTCGGTGTGCACCTCCTCGGGCTTGAAGCCGCCGTTGCCCTTGAGCTCGTGGATCTCCTGCTCCTGCCCGGGGATGTGCCCCGGGCCGCGGGCGTCCAGCCGCTGCACCGTCGCCAGCGACACGGCCTGCGCCACGCGGCGGTCGTGCTGCACGCGCACGCCGTTCTCGAAGAGCCCCTGGAAGCGCGGCCCCGCGCCCTCGCCGGTGGGCCGCACGGCCACCTTGAGCCCGTAGTGCGCGAAGGAGCCGGTGGCGGGGTCGACCGCGCCGCCCAGGAGCTTCATCGGGTTGGCGCCGCGCCCCGCCGTCCAGCGGCCGAACTCCTGGTGCCCCATCCCCATCTGGATGGCGACGGTGTCCTCGCGCACGCCCGGCCACACGTAGGCGGGAAGCTCCACGGCGCCGTACTGCGAGCGCACCTCCAGCACGTCGCCCTGCTCGATGCGCAGGCGCGCGGCCGCCGAGGGGTGCACCTCCACCCACATGTCCCACGGCACCTTGGTGACCGGGTCGGGGAGCTCCAGCAGCCAGGGCCGGTTGGCCGTGCGCCCGTCGTAGAAGCGGTACGAGGGGTAGACCACCAGGTGGAACTCGCCCGGCCCCTGGAACGGGAGGACCGGCGCGCCCGCGGCCCCGGCGGCCGGCTGCGCCGTGGCCGGAGCCGGAGCAGGCTGGGCGGGCGCGGGCGCCCCGCCCACGGTGCCCGCGACCGCCGCCGCGCCGCCCGGAGCGCCCGCGCCGGCCCCGCCGCCCGCGGCGAAGACCCCGCCGCGCTTGAGGGCGTCGCGCCAGGCCTGCCCGGAGGCGCGCCCGGCCCAGTTGGCGATCAGGTACTCGTAGTAGGTCTGCGGACGGCGCGGAGCCGCGGCCGCGGCCGGGGCGGCACCCGCCGGAGCGGCGCCCGTCTGCGGCGCGGCGCCGGCGGTCGTCGTCGGCGCGGCCTGGCCGCCCTCCTGCGCACCCCCCGGCGGCTGCGCGGCGGACGGGGCGGGGACGGCCGCGGCGGTGGCCTGCGGGGCGCCGCCCGTGCCGGCGATCCGGTTCATCACCGCCAGGAGGACGTCGCCCACCTGCTTGGTGTTGAAGACGGGGCGCATCGCCGGCTGGACGATCTCGAAGACGCCCGGCTGCGGCACGTAGTCGTCCCACGCCTCCAGGAAGTGGCTCTGCGGGAGCACCCAGTTGCAGAGCCGGGAGGTGTCGTCGGGGAAGCTGGAGAAGGAGACGCGCACCGGCACCTTCTCGAGCGCCTGCGCGAAGCGGAGCGCGGGCGGCAGCGAGTACGCCGGGTTGGGCGCGTCGATCAGGATCACCCGCACGCGCCCGGCCTGCATGTCCTGGATGAGCTGCAGCAGCGGCCGCGCGTCCGCCGCCGGCGCGGCGGTCCCGGCACCGTTGAGACGGGCGATCGCCGCGCTGAGCGCCTGGTGGTTGGCGCCGCGCAGCGCGTAGCCGGGCCCGAGCGCCACCTTGCGGCGCGCCCGCCCCCACTCGCCGGCGAGCTGCTCCAGCACCTGCTGCGGCACGCCGGTCTGCCGCGCCGCCTCGGCGGGCGTCATCCCGCCCGACATCGCCAGGGCGACGAGCGCCTCGGTGCCGGGCTTCGGGCGCACCCACTGGTCGGCGTTCAGCCCCGTGAGCGGACGGTGCGGGCCCACCCAGACGAACTTGCCGCGCACGCCGCCCCGCCTGTAGGAGTGCATCCGGGCGAACTGGCCGGCGTAGTCCACCGGCGAGCCCCAGGTCTCCAGGAAGTCGGCGCCGAACGAGACCAGGTAGTCGGCGTCTTCGAAGCGTAAGCCCCGCGGGGTGTCCTCCAGCGGCGCGTAGGTGACGCGCCGGCCGCCCACGCGCGCGACGAACTCCGTGGCCAGCCGGTCCATCGTCCCCGTGTAGCCGCCGGTGAGGAGGACCACGCCGCCGGCGCCCGCCTCGCGGATGCGGCGGGCCAGCTCCTGCTCGGCCACGGCCCAGGTGACGTTGCGCGCCGCCCCGCCCACGTCCGACTGGATCTGGAACGGCCCCTGGTAGCGGTCGGGGTGGTAGAGCCCCTGTACCGAGGCCTGCCCGCGCGCGCAGGTGTTGCCGCGGTTGATCGGGTGGTCGGGGTTGCCCTCCACCTTGGTGACGCGCCCCTCGTGCGTCTCCACGTGGATGCCGCACCCGGCCGGGCATTCGCGGCAGGTGCTGGTGTAGAAGGTGGGCACCCCGGGCACCACGTCCTCGGGGGCCACGTTGTACGGGATCAGCTGCTCCACCTGCCGCGTGGAGCAGCCGACGGTGGCGGCCCCCGCCCCGGTCGCGCCCAGGACCTTGAGGAAGTCGCGCCGCTTCATTCCATCAGACATGCCGTTCGTCTCCCGGGCGCTTCAGTAGTGGCACACCATGCAGTCCGTCGACGCGCGCTGCCGGGGCCAGGTGGCGCGCTGGCCGCGCGTGTCGGTCCCCGCCGCCCGGAGCGCGGCCACCCGGCGCAGGAACGACGAGCGCTGGCGCACGGCGGCCTCCTCCGGCGGCGAAAGCTCGGTCACGCCGCGGTGGCACTCGATGCACCACCCCATGCGGAGCGACGAGAACTGGTAGACCTCCTTCATGTTCTGCACGGGGCCGTGGCAGGTCTGGCACTGCAGCCCCACGTTCACGTGCACGTAGTGCGGGAACTTGGCGTGCTCGGGGATCTTGTGGACCCGCACCCAGGGGATCGCCTCGCCGTTCTTCCAGTGGTCCACCATCTTGAGCGCCTCGGCGTTCCACGTGCTGTCGCGCTGCTTCGCGGGGAAGCCGAGCACGGCCTGCGACGGGTCGGCGCCCGCGGCGGTGCCGCCGGGGACGTGGCAGCCCACGCACACCTGCGTGCTGGGGATCCCCGCGTCGACGGAGCGGTCGGCCGAGAAGTGGCAGTACTGGCAGGGGATCTGGTTCTGCCCCGCGTGCACGCTGTGGTAGAACGCGATCGGCTGCTGCGGCGCGTCGCCCTCGTCCGCGCTGTAGTCGCGGCACGAGCCCGCGGCGGCGGCCAGCAGCGCGAGGCCGAGGATGGAGACGACTCTCGTCATGGTCTGCCTGAGCGGAGAAAACCCTGGGCCGCGCACGGAAAGCGGGCCTTCGCCCGCCGCCCGCACCCGGCTTCCCCCCTGCGCCCGCGCGGGGCCTCGCAATCCCCCGGCCCCGTTCGCGGCACACCCATATAACACGGGCAGTTTGGAACGGCAATAAGGGTTCGCCCCACCTCTCCCCCAACCTCGCCCGTTTCCCGCCCCATCGCCTTGCGTCCCTTGGAGTTGAGACGATTTCGCCGCGGCTCCCGGTGTGGGCGCCGCGGCGTCGTTCGCTGAGAACGCTTCTCAATCAGGGCGGTAGATTGACGGATTTCCTCGCTTCGACCGGCTCTCGTGCCGCCGCGGCGGGGGTGCCCCCTCCCCGCGCGACCCTCGGCTGCTCGTTCCTCGCAGCCGGAGGGCGCGCTCCCTCCCCCGCTGCGCGGTGGAGGGGAACCCCCCCGGCGCTTCGCGCGACGAAACCGCGTGCGGGAAGCGGTTGAAGCCTCGCGGGGTTTGCGAGGCTTTCTGCAGTTGTTGCCGCGACTTCAGCCGCCCGGCCTCGCTGCAACCCTCAGAAGCCTCACCGCACGTGGCGCCGGTGCTCGACCATGGCGCAGCGGTCCTGGATCACCTTGATCCCGGCCTCGGCCAGGCGGCGGGCGGCTTCCTCGTTGCGGATGCCGCTCTGCATCCACACCACCTTCGGCTTCGCGGCGATGATGTCGTCCACGTGGGGCGGCACGTCCTGCGAGCGGCGGAAGACGTTCACCATGTCGATGCCGCCGGGGACGTCGGCCAGCTTGCGGTAGACGTGTTTGCCGAGGATGTGCGTGGCGTCGGGGAAGTAGACGGGGACGGGGACCACGTCGTACCCCGCGCGGTGCAGGTACTCGGGGACGTAGAACGCCGGCTGCCCCGCCTGCGCCTCGGTCTTGATCCCCAGCACCGCGACGCGCCTGACGCTCCTCAGGATCTCCCCGATCTCCGCGTCGCTCTCCACCAGGTTCTGCCGCCAGTCCTCCGCCATCGTCCACCCCCGGATCGGTTCGGATTCGCAACTCTCGTCGTTGAACCCCTTCGCTGCAACATCTGCGCGAAGTGCCATCGCGGACTCCGCGGCCGCGCAGCGTGGCTCCCCCGTACCGCCGGCGCGGCGGCGGGTTTTTCGTCGAGTGAAGCCCGCCTCGCCTCAAGGTGTCATTCCGAGGGAGCGTCCTCGCGAGTCTTTCCTCCGGACCAGAGGTTGGACGCCGCCGGACGTCGCCGCATTCCGCAGGTCGGTGCAGCGGCTCCCTCAGAATGACATCATGACGGTCCTGAATGCGTCACCCACCTACACCCTCCTCCACACCTCCACCGCGCCCCGCTCCTCCCGCGCGACCGCGCCGACGCCAGCCAGGTAGACCAGGTGCGCCAGCGACTCGCGCAACGCGTGCAACAGGTTGTCCGGCGGCAGCTCGCCGAAGACGCCGAGCGCCACCTCGAACGACGTGCGGGGGACGTCCAGCAGCGCCAGCACCCGCTGGTTGCGCTCGGCGTGGTGGGCCAGGATGCCGTCGACGCGCGCGCCCAGGTCCGGGAACGGCTCGCCGTGCGAGGGGAGGACGAGGTCCACCGGCAGGTCGCGCAGCCGGCTGAGCGACGCCAGGTACTCCGCCAGCGGGTCCTCGAAGTACGGCCCCGCGCCGATGTGCGGCGAGATGCGCGGCAGCACGTGGTCGCCGGTGATCAGGATGCGCCGCTCCGGGTGGTAGACCGTCACGTGCCCCGGCGAGTGCCCGGGCGTGTGGATCCACTCCCATCCCCCGCCGCCGGGGAGCGGGCCGCCGTCGCCCTCGAGGACGATGTCCGGCCGCAGCTCCCGGTACTGCCGGTGGATGAAGTCCGTGGCCGCCACGAGCTGCACGGCCAGCCCTTCGGGGACGCCGCCGCGCAGGAAGGCGGGGACGGCGCCGGGGCGGTCTTCGGGCCAGCGCGCCAGGAAGGTGCGCACCAGCGCCTCCTCGCGCTCGTGCACCGCCACGCGCGCCCCGCTCCACTCGCGCACCGGCCCCGCCAGCCCGTAGTGGTCCAGGTGCGCGTGGGTGAGGACCACGAAGGCCAGGCTCTCGGGCGTCACCCCCACGTGCTCCGCCGCCTCGCGCAGCGCGCCCCGGGCGAGGGGCGTGTCGATCCCCGTGTCCACCAGCGTGTGCCCCGCGTCGCCCTCGATCACCCACGCCGCCACCTCGCGCGGGGGGAAGGGGAGCGGCACCGAGACGCGGTGGACGCCCGGGGCCACCTCGACGGGGGCGGCGGCCGCGCTCATGCGTCGGGGAAGAACTTCTTCCCGCCCTCCGCGTGCTCCACCAGGAGCGCCGCCGGCGCGAAGCGCTTGCCGTACTTCGCCTCCAGCGCCCGCAGCCGCTCCAGCACCTTCGCCGCGCCGGCCTGGTCCACGTACCAGAACGGGCCGCCCTTCATCGGCGGGAAGCCGATCCCCAGCACCGCGCCCACGTCGCCGTCGCGCGCCGAGCGCAGCACTCCCTCCTCCAGCGTGCGGATCGCCTCGTTGACCATCATCAGCCCCAGGCGCTCCTGGATCTCCTCGCGCGGCAGGTCCCTGCGCGGCCCGGCGCCGACCAGGGGGTAGACCGCCTCGTCGGGGCCGCCCTTCTTCCCGTCCTCGTACCGGTAGAAGCCCTTCCCGTTCTTCCGCCCCAGCCGCCCGTCGCCCACCATGCGGTCGATCACCGAGCTGGGCTTGAAGCGGTCGGGGAACGCCTCGGCCATGATCTTCCCCGCCTTCTGCGCCACGTCGAGCCCCACCTCGTCGTACAGGGTGATGGGACCCACCGGGTAGCCCCACATCACCATCGCCCGGTCGATGTTCTCGATCCGCACCCCCTCCTCCAGCAGCAGCGCGGACTCGGCCATGTAGGGGCTCAGGATGCGGTTGGCGTAGAAGCCGGGGGAGTCGTTCACGATGATCGGCGTCTTGCCGATCTTCTTGGCGTAGGCGTGGCTGGTGGCCGTCACCCACGGCGCCGTCCCCGGGTGGGTGATGATCTCCAGCAGCGGCATCTTGTCCACGGGCGAGAAGAAGTGCAGTCCGATCACGTGCTCCGGCCGCTCCGACGCCTCCGCCAGCGTGGCGATGGGGATGGTCGACGTGTTGGAGCCGAGCACCGTCTTCTCGCCGATGTGCTCCTCGATCTCCCTGATCACACTGTGCTTGAGGCCCACGTCTTCGAAGACCGCCTCGACCACCACGTCCGCCGGGTGGAAGCCCGTGTACTCCGTGGTCGCCGAGACGCGGTCGACCACCCGGGTGATCTCGAACGAGCGGGCCTTCTTCCGCTTGGCGCGCTTGACCAGCGTGTCGCGCGCCGTCTTGAGCCCCTTCGCCGCGGCCTCGGGCTTCACGTCCTTGAGCCGCACCTGGATCCCGCTCTCCGCGGAGACCGCGGCGATCCCCGCCCCCATGAACCCCGCGCCCACGACGGCCACGTGGTCCACGTCCACCGGCTTCGCGTCCCCGCCCAGCTCCGGGTCGTTCTTGGCCGCCGTGGTGACGAAGAAGAGGTGCACCAGCGAGCGCGCCTCGGGCATGACCGCCAGTTCGCCGAAGGCGCGCGCCTCCAGCTCCAGCCCCTTCTCGATCGGCCGGTCCAGCCCCTTCGCGACCACCTCCAGGAGCCGGAGCGGCGCGGGGTAGAGCCCGTGCGTCTTGCCCATCACCCCTTCGCGCGCCTTGCGGAAGATGTAGCCGCGCAGCCCGAAGAGGTTCTCCGCGAACTTCGGCGACCCGCGCAGCTTCGCCCCCTTCGGCTTGAGCTTGCCGGAGGCCAGGTCGCGCGCGGCCCGCCGCGCCTCGCGCAGGAGCACGGGCGCGGGGACCACCTCGTCGACCACGCCGGCGCTCCGGGCGCGGCGCCCGTCGAGCTGCTTCCCCGTCAGCATCAGGTCCAGCGCGCCCGCCAGCCCGATCAGCCGCGGGAGACGCTGCGTGCCGCCCGCGCCGGGGATGATCCCCAGGTTCACCTCGGGAAGGCCCAGCTTGGTCTTCGGCGAGTCGGTGGCGATGCGATAGGTGCAGGCGAGCGCCGTCTCCAGCCCGCCGCCCAGCGCCGCGCCGTCGATGGCCGCCACGGTGGGGATGATCAGGTTCTCCAGGCGGTTCAGCAACTCCTGCCCCGCGCGGCTGGCACGCTCGCCGTCCTCGGGCGTCTGGAACTCCTTGAACTGCTCGATGTCGGCCCCGGCGATCCAGGTGCCCTTCTTCTCCGAGACGAGGACCGCCGCCCGGATGGTGGAGCCGCCGTCGCGCTCCAGCTCCTCCAGGATCTCCTGCATCGCCTCCACCAGGTCGGCCGAGATGACGTTGACCGGCTTCCCCGGCTGGTCCATGCGGAGGATCGCGATCCCGTCCTCGACGTCCATGCGGACGGGGGGCCGGGTGGCGACCGCCTCTTCCGCTTCCGCGAGCGTGCTTGCCATCCTTGACTCCTGGATGATGTTCCTGCCTCGTCTTGCCGCGACGGACGTTCGTGCATGCCGCGGCTGGGTGCCCCCTCCCCGGCCCTCCCCCGCTGCGCGGGAGAGGGGGAACTGCCTTCTATCGCGTCGACCCGTAGGGGCGAGGCATGCCTCGCCCGTGGCCACGCCCGCACGAACCTCACCCGCCCGCGCAAATCTCCGCGTGGGAGTCCGCGCAGGCGGACTTTGTGTAGTTGTTGCAGCGACTTCAGTCGCCCGGCCACCCTGGCGACGACCCCACCCTCACCCGGCCGTGATTCCCCCGTCCACCCCCAGCACCTGCCCGGTGACGTACGACGCCGCTGGCGACAGCAGGAACACCGCCGCGCCCAGCAGCTCGTCCTCGCCGCCCACGCGCCCCAGCGGGACCGCGCGGGAGATGAACTTCTCCGCCCGCTCCAGCACCACCTCGGTCATCTTCGTGCGGAAGAAACCCGGCGCCACGGCGTTCACGCGGATCCCGTAGCGCGCCCACTTCACCGCCAGGTCGCGCGTGAGGGCGACCACGGCGCCCTTCGAGGCGCTGTAGCCCACCGCGTCCAGCACCTCCGGCGGCGTGCCCCGGAGCCCCGAGATCGACGCCACGTTCAGGATCGCCCCCGGCGAGCCGCGCGCGATCAGCCGGGCCCCCACCTCGCGCGAGCAGAGGAAGGCGCCGGTGACGTTCACCTCCATCACCTTGTGCCACGCCTCCAGCGGCATCTCCGCCGCGGGCGCGCCCCACGCCGTCCCCGAGTTGTTCACCAGCAGGTCCACCGGCCCCAGCTCTCGCTCGATGCGGTCGACGGCGTCGCACACGTCGCCCTCCGACGCCACGTCCATCCGGAGCGCCAGCGTGCGGGCCCCGTGCGCCTGGGCCAGCCGCGCGGCCACCTCCTCGCACGCCTCCACCCTGCGCGACGCCACCGCCACCGCCGCGCCCGCCTGCGCCAGCCCGTCCGCGATCTGCTCGCCCAGGCCCCGCCCGCCGCCGGTCACCAGGGCCACGCGTCCGGAGAGGTCGAACAGGTCGCGCAGGCTTCGCATCGTCGGCGTCGCTCGGGTGGCCGCAGAGGGGATCGGGGAGCCTAATCTAGCGGAGGCGAAACCCCTTGCAAATACTGGAAAAACTGAGCGTCGCTCACTGGTCCGCGCTCGTCGGCGGTAACGGCGCTGCCGTGATGCACCCGGCCTTTCGCCAACCGCCGCCGTATGGACTATACTGATCTCCCGGGTCCGCGCAGGCGGACTTTGCGCCGTTGTAGCGGCAGGTTTCAACCTGCCGCCACCGATCCGCGACACGGAAACCAAGAGGACGGATGCGGGCTGCCTTCCTTGCCATCGGCGACGAGATCGTCGGCGGGCTGACGACGGACACCAACTCGGGCTTCCTGGCGGGCGAGCTGCGCGCCGTGGGCGTGGAGCCCGTCTCCGGCTTCTCCGTCGTGGACGACGAGGAGGCCATCATCCGCGCCCTGGAGCGCGCGCTGGAAGACGCCGAGCTGGTCGTCTGCACCGGCGGCCTGGGGCCCACGGCCGACGACCTCACCACCGCCGCCGTCGCGCGCCTCGCCGGCCGGCCGCTGCGGCTGGACGACGCCTCGCTCGCGGCGATCGAGGAGCGCTTCCGCGCGCGGGGGCTCGAGATGACGCCCAACAACCGCAAGCAGGCGCTCTTCCCCGAGGGCAGCACCATCATCCCGAACCCCAACGGCACCGCCCCCGGCTTCATCTGCCCTGTCGAGCGCGGCGGCCGCGAGCGCCACGTCGCCTGCCTCCCCGGCGTCCCGCGGGAGACGCGCGTCATGGTCGCCCACACGCTGGTGCCGTGGGCGGCGGCACGGAATCCCGGCCGGCGCTTCGTCTCGCGCACCTTCAGCACCTTCGGGCTCACCGAGAGCAAGCTCGACGAGCTGCTCGTCGGCGTGGCCGGTCCCGCCGAGGCGCGGCTCGCCTTCCGCGCCGCCTTCCCGCGCATCCAGGCCCGCCTCACCGTCACCGGCTCGCCCGGCGACGACCTGGAGGCGCGGCTGGACGAATTGGAGGCGCGCGTGCGCGAGCGGCTGGGCACGCACCTGTACGCCACCGGCGACGAGGGGCTGGAGGAGACGGTCGGCAGGCTGCTGCGCGAGCGCGGCCTCACCCTGGCCGTCGCCGAGTCGTGCACCGGCGGCCGCATCGGCGACCGCGTCACCGACGTCCCCGGCAGCTCCGGGTACTTCCTGCTGGGCGTCGCCACGTACTCCAACGAGGCGAAGGAGCAGGTCATCGGCGTCTCGCCCGGGACGCTGGCCGAGTGGGGCGCGGTGAGCACGCAGACGGCCGAGGAGATGGCGCAGGGCGTGCGGCGGCTGGCGGGCGCCGACCTGGGCCTGTCGACCACGGGGATCGCGGGGCCGGGCGGCGGCACACCGGAAAAGCCGGTGGGTACGGTGTGCGTCGCGGTGGCCTGGGAGGGCGGCGCCTGGTCCCGCCGCTTCGACCTGGGCGACCGCGGCCGCGACTGGATCAAGGGCATGACCACGCAGATCGCCCTCGACCGCGTCCGCCGCTGGCTGCTGGGAGAGATGCATTGATGGCCGATCGACACCCGCTCCGACCCGATCGCGACGACGTGCCGCAGTCTCCGGAGACGGCCGGCCGCGCAGACGAACCCGGCTCGCCGGAGCGGCACCCGGCGCCGCCCGCCGACGTTCGGTCCCTCGCATCCGAGGAGATGGGCGGCGAGGCGCCCTGTCAACTGCACCGCTTCTGGGACGTTGATGAGTGACGCCGGGCCGTCCACTTCGCCGCGAGCCCGCAGAACAGACCGTCAGCCGACCCGCATGCGTCTCGTTCGCCCGCTCCCGCTCGGCATCGTGGGCCTCGCCGCGGCGCTGGCCGCCGCGCCGGTCCTGGCGCAGGACCCGGTGCCGGCGTACACGCCCGCGCCGCGCTACAGCACCTTCAACCTCGGCGCGCAGGTCACCGGCAATCCCGACGCCGGGCGCGACATCCTGTTCTCGTGGGGCCGCATGCGGACGATGGGCGAGTCCGGGCAGTGGATGCCGCGCCTGGAGTTCTCCCTGGGCTTCACCACCGGCCGCGACCTGATCGACGGGCTGCTCGCGGGTCCCTCGGTCGGCTTCGGCTACGCCTTCCCGTCGCAGTACATGTCGTTCGGCCGCGGCACCCGAGCGGAGCCGTACCTGATCGCCTTCGCCTCCACCTACGGCGTCGGCGAGTTCGGCAACCGCGTGGGCGAGGACGAGCGCTGGGGGATCGCGCCCGCCGTCTCCGCCGGCGTGGGCCTGCGCATGTTCAGCGACGAGTGGGACGTGGACCTCTCCACCTTCGAGATCGTCGTGGAGCAGCGCCTCGCCTTCGACGACGGCGGCCCGGAGCTGTACATCCGCTTCGGCCGCGCTGTTGCCCCCCGCACGCGCCCCTCCTCCGGCAACGGCACCCCCTTCGCCCCCATCGCCTACCTCCCTCCGCCCATCCTCCCCTCTCCCGTCCCGCAGCGATAGACGAATCCGACAGCCGCGCCTTTCTTCCGTACTCTCGCACTTCGCACTTTCGCACTCACGCACTCACGCACTTCCCCTCGCACCCGTCCGGGTAGCCCCACATCCGTTCCCCTGCCCGTCCGCACTTCCCGAACAAGAACCGCGTGCACTCCGTCCGGCGATGGCTGAGCCGGACTCATGGCAACATCATTGTAAACGCGTAGTTACGGACGTGGCCCGGACTATGCTTTTGGGGGCGACACCACGACGGCGGGCGCCCCCTTCGCGCGCCCGCACACCGCGCGGTCGGGCGGTGGAGCACCACACCTGACTTCGGGAGAGAGCCGATGGACGCCACGACGGCGACCGGCACCGACGTGGAAGGCGTGAGCGTACTCTGCGAGTTCAACGCGTGCGAGCGGGTGCTCACCCCCGAGGCGCTCGACTTCGTGGCGAAGCTCCACCGCCGCTTCAACCCGCGGCGCGTGGAACTCCTCCGCGCGCGCGAAGAGCGGCAGCTGCGCATCGACAACGGCGAGCTCCCCGCCTTCCTCGCCGAGACCGAGCACGTCCGCCGCGACGACTGGCGCGTGGGCCCCACCCCGCCCGACCTGGAGCAGCGCTGGGTGGAGATCACCGGCCCCGTCGAGGCCAAGATGATGATCAACGCGCTCAACTCGGGCGCCAGCTGCTTCATGGCCGACTTCGAGGACGCGCTCTCGCCCACCTGGCGCAACGTGGTCGAGGGGCAGGACAACCTGATCAGGGCCGTCCGCCGCACCCTCGAGTTCACCAGCCCCGAGGGGAAGCAGTACCGGCTGGGCGACAAGCTGGCCGTCCTCCTCGTCCGCCCGCGCGGCTGGCACCTGGTGGAGAAGCACGTGCTGGTCGACGGCGAGCCGGTCTCCGCCTCCCTCTTCGACTTCGGGCTCTACTTCTTCCACAACGCCCGCGAGCTCGTCTCCCGCGGCAGCGGCCCCTACTTCTACCTGCCGAAGATGGAGAGCCACCTGGAGGCGCGCCTCTGGAACGACGTGTTCCTGCACGCCCAGCGGGAGCTCTCCGTGCGCCGGGGGACGATCCGCGCCACGGTGCTGATCGAGACGATCCTGGCCGCGTTCGAGATGGACGAGATCCTCTTCGAGCTGCGCGAGCACGCGGCCGGGCTCAACGCCGGGCGCTGGGACTACATCTTCAGCCTGATCAAGAAGTTCCGCGCGCGCGACGAGTGCGTGCTCCCGGACCGCGCGCAGGTCACCATGACGGTGCCGTTCATGAAGGCGTACTGCGAGCTGCTGGTGCAGACCTGCCACCGCCGCGGGGCGCACGCCATGGGCGGGATGGCCGCCTTCATCCCCAGCCGGCGGGACGCGGAGGTGAACCGGACGGCGCTGGCGAAGGTGACCGAGGACAAGGAGCGCGAGACCGCGCAGGGCTTCGACGGCACCTGGGTGGCGCACCCCGACCTGGTCTCCGTGGCGCGCGAGATCTTCGAGCGGCGGCTGGAGGGGCGGCCGAACCAGAAGGACCGCCTGCGCGAGGACGTGCGCGTGGAGGCGCGCGAGCTGATCAACTGCGGCATCCCCGGCGGCCAGGTGACCGAGGCGGGGATCCGCAACAACGTGAGCGTGGCGCTGCAGTACCTGGAGGCGTGGCTGGGCGGCAACGGCGCCGTGGGGATCAACAACCTGATGGAAGACGCCGCCACCGCCGAGATCTCGCGCGCGCAGCTCTGGCAGTGGATCCGCCACCGCACCGAGATGGCCGAGGGCGGCCCGGTGACGCCCGACCTCTACTGCCGCGTCCGCGACGACGAGCTGGCCAGGCTGCGCGAGGGCCGCGCGGACACGGCCGACCTCGAGCGCGCCAGGAAGCTGCTGGACGAGCTGGTGCAGTCTTCGGAGTTCACGCAGTTCCTCACCATCCCGGCCTACCAGCTCCTCGGCTGAAGGTTGGGGCAGACATCGACGAAGAGAGACAGGGGGAGCCGATGTGCCGGGAGAACTTTCAGGACCAGGTGAAGTCGCTGGAGATCCAGTGGCTGACCGACGGGCGGTGGAAGGGGATCAAGCGGCCGTACGGGGCCGAGGACGTGGTGCGGCTGCGCGGAAGCCTGCGCGTGGAGCACACGCTGGCGCGCTGCGGCGCCGAGCGGCTCTGGCGGCAGCTGCTGGGTGACGCCCCGGTGCGCACCTTCGGGGCGCTCACCGGCGCGCAGGCGGTGCAGATGGTGAAGGCGGGGCTCGAGGCCATCTACCTGAGCGGCTGGCAGGTGGCCGGCGACAACAACCTCTCCGGGCAGACCTACCCAGACCAGAGCCTGTACCCGTCCAACAGCGTCCCCGCCGTGGTCAGGCGGCTCAACAACGCGCTGCTGCGCGCCGACCAGATCGAGTGGGGCGAGAACGGCGACAGCCTGCGCGACTGGCTGGTGCCGATCGTGGCCGACGCCGAGGCCGGCTTCGGCGGCCCGCTGCACGCCTTCGAGCTGATGAAGGCGATGATCGAGGCGGGCGCCGCGGGCGTGCACTTCGAAGACCAGCTGGCGTCGGAGAAGAAGTGCGGCCACCTGGGCGGGAAGGTGCTGGTGCCCACCTCGCAGTTCATCCGCACCCTGGTCGGCGCGCGGCTGGCCGCCGACGTGGCCGATGTGCCCACGGTGCTGATCGCCCGCACCGACGCCGACTCGGCGAGCCTGCTCACCAGCGACGTGGACGAGCGCGACCGGGCGTTCACCACCGGCGAGCGCACGGCCGAGGGGTTCTTCCGCGTGCGCGCGGGGCTCGACGCGGCGATCGCCCGCGCCCGCGCCTACGCGCCCTACGCCGACCTGCTCTGGTGCGAGACCAGCACGCCGGACCTGGACGAGGCGCGCCGCTTCGCGGAAGGGGTGCGCGCCGAGTTCCCGGGGAAGATGCTGGCGTACAACTGCTCGCCGTCGTTCAACTGGACCAGGAACCTGGACGCGCACACCATCGCGAAGTTCCAGACCGAGCTGAACGCGATGGGCTACAAGTTCCAGTTCGTCACTCTGGCCGGGTGGCACCTGATCAACCTGCGCACCTTCGAGCTGGCGAAGGGCTACGCCGAGCAGGGGATGCCGGCGTACGTGGCGCTGCAGCAGGAGGAGTTCGCGCGCGAGGCCGACGGCTACACCGCCACCAGGCACCAGCGCGAGGTCGGCGCCGGCTACTTCGACCGCGTGCTGATGGCCGTCACCGGCGGCGAGGCCTCCACCGCCGCGCTGACCGGTTCGACGGAGCAGGCTCAGTTCGCGTAAGCGGCTGAGCCGGGAGACGAAAGCAGGAGGGCGGGTCCGCGGACCCGCCCTCCTGCTTTTCATCAGCGTTGGACCAACAAATGTCAACCCGAGGGGCGCGGTAGCGACCCGAGGGATCTACTCAACGTCCTGGTGGACGGTGATGTGAGCAGATGCTCGACGCCACCTCCGATCACCCGCTGTTCGACCAGTTCAAATCAGATCACCTCTGGTACGGTCCGTTCCACCCGCATACGCTGGAAAAAGAAAAGGCAATGCGGCCACACCAGCGCGACCGCAAAGCCTCCACACAAAGCTTACATTCCGAACGGCGAGCTGTCAACCCCGTACGTTTTCCAGGCGCGATACGATGCCGTTCGTCAACCTGTTCACTCCCGGTTGAGGTATCGGTCGAACCAGCTGACGATCGCCACGGCGGAGCGGATGCGGTTGGCGGTCTTGCGCCAGCCGTGGCCCTCGTCGGGGAAGAGGACGTACTCGACCGGGACGCCGCGCCGCTTCAGGCTCTCGACCACCTGCTCGGCCTCCACCACCGGGACGTTGGTGTCGTTGGCGCCGTGCAGCACGAGGGTCGGCGCCGTCACGCGGTCCACCCGGTGGATCGGGGAGAGGCGGCGCAGCAGGTCGGCCTCGGTACTAGGATCGCCGTACTCGACGGTGGAGATCGCCGCCATCCACGGCTCGGTGTTGGCGAAGAAGGTCTCGAAGTTCACCACGCCGTACAGGTTGGCCCCCGCCGCGAACTTCTCCGGGTAGTCCGCCAGCCCCGACATCACCATGTAGCCGCCGTAGGAGCCGCCCATGATCCCCACGCGCCTGGGGTCGGCGACCCCGGCGCGCACCAGGTGGTCCACGGTCGACTCGATGTCGCGCACGGCGTCCACCCGCAGCGCGCCGTTGTCGAGGTTCACGAAGCGCTTGCCGAAGCCGCTCGAGCCGCGGACGTTGGGCCCGAACACCGAGATCCCGCGCGCCACCAGCGCCTGGTAGTCCGAGCGGAAGATCGGGCGCTCCTGCCCCTCGGGCCCGCCGTGGAAGTTCAGCACCACCGGCCCCGGGCCCCGCGCGCCCCGCGGCCGGTACAGCCAGCCGCTGAGCGGGAGCCCGTCGTGCGCCGCGTACTCCACCAGCTCCGGCCGCGCCAGCGCGGACAGGTCCACCCCCGGGTGCGGGCTGCGCGTGGCCTGCGTGAAGCGCCGGGTCGCCAGGTCCAGCACCCAGAGGTCCGACGGCGCCGCCGGGCCCCACAGCGCCAGCACCAGCCGCCGCCCGTCGCGCGAGAACTCGGAGCCGGGGCCGGTCCGCTCGTACGGCCCGCCGACCACCTCGGCGGGGAGCGGCGGCCCGGGCTCCACGCGCCCGCTGGCGAGGTCCACGAAGGCGAGCTCGCTCCTGCCGGCCACGTTCCAGAAGAGCGCGGCGGTGCGCCCGTCCTCCGCGAGCGCGAACTCGTCCAGCTCGGCGTCGTCGCGCGCGGCCAGCACCTCGATGGGGCCGGGGCGGCCGTCCGCGCCCAGCCGCACCCGCGCGAAGGCGACCAGGTCGCGGTCCGCGTTCGAGGAGAGGTAGATGGTGGAGCCGTCGGGCGAGAAGCGGCCCACGGCGAAGCTCCCCGGCCCCTGGTGCGGCGTCAGCCGCGTCTCGCCGCCGCGCCGCAGGTCTACTAGGAACAGGTCGTCGTCGCCGCGGCTCTGCTGGCGGTACAGCACGCCGAGGGCGCCGTCGCGGCTGACGTCGGTGAGGTGCCCGACCCCGGGGTTCGCGGCCACCTTCCGCATCGTCCCCGCCGCCGCGCCGTACAGGTACGCGTCCATGCCGTCGCCGTCGCGGTTGGACGCGAGCATCAGCCGGCCGTCGCGGGTCCAGTCGATCAGCCAGTTGTTGTCCTTCCCTCCGTCTGTGATCCGCCGCACCCCCGATCCGTCCGGGCGCAGCAGGTAGACCTGCTCGTTGAGCCCGCCCCCCGGCGCCACCGCCACCGCCAGCAGCTCGCCGTCGGGTGACCACTTGACGCCGCTCACCGGGTCGTCGAACGCGGTGACCTGGTCCGGCCACCCGCCCTCCGACGCGACGGTCCACACCTGCGGCGACCCGCTCAGCCGGGTGACGAACGCGATCCGGTTTCCGTCGGGCGCGAACGACGGCGAGATGGCGGCACCCACGGCGGCCAGTGCCCGCACGGCCTCCGTGAGCGCGTCCTCGTCGCAGTTCTGGCAGCGGAGCGAGTCGTTGGACATGAGTGGGCGGAAAGCAGGATGATGAATTCCCCGAACCGAGCCGACGCGTCGGAAGGGTGGGTCGTCCGCGACGCAAAAGTGGCCGGAGAGAACGTAGTGCCGCCAGCCGTGCGAGCGCAACGACCCGGACAAAACAGTCGCCCGCTGGGCCGTCGTCCCCGGCGGGTGCAGAACAGCCACCGCGAGTCGCGGCGCCGCTCAGTGCCGCGCGAAGAACTCGCCGAGGAGCTCGCTGGCGTCCACGTCGCGGCTGACGGGGCCGAGCGCGGCGGGAAGGGTGCCCGGGGCGGCGCCGGGCCAGGTGTGGCCGCCGCCGACCACTTGGTAGAGCACCACCTCGCCGCTCGCCGGGCAGCCCGGGAAGGTGGTGCGGGTCACCGTCGTGCCGTCGGCCTGCGTGTCGGGAAGGACCGTCGGTGTCCCCACGCCCGTGCAGCCGTTGCGCGCCAGCCAGAACTCGATGGTCGCGTCGAGCGAGAGCGAGGTGAGCCCGCCCGCCGTGAGCCCGCCCGGCGGGAACACGGCGTCCGCGGTGCCGTGAATGAAGAGCGCCGGCACGCGCCGCGTGGACGTGCAGTCGTTTGCGGTGGGCTCCAGCATCGTGGCGGCGACGCTGGCGAAGGCGGCCACCCGGTCCGCCATCGCGCAGGCCAGGTGGTGCGCCAGCAGCGCGCCCTGCGAGTACCCGGCCACGTAGACGCGCGAGGTGCCGGCCCCCGCCTCCGCCCCGATCTCGTCGATCAGGGCGCGCACGAAACGGACGTCGTCCACTCCCTCCAGCTCGGCCGCCGTACACCCGCCGCACCCCAGCTCCCAGTCCCCCGTCGCGGCCCTGGGGTAGGCGGCGATGAAGCCGCGCTCGTCGGCCACCGCGTTGAAGCGGGTGATGGCCTGGATCCCCTGCGCGGTGCCCGGCACGGCGTGGAAGACGAGCACGACCGGCAGCCGCGCGGAGCGAGTCCACCCCGGCGGCACGTGCAACTCGTAGGTGCGGTCGCGCCCGCCCGAACTGAGGGTACGGACGTAGTCGCCGGGGGCGTCGATCGGCGGGTCGGCGTCGGTCACGCTCCCGCCGCAGCCCGCGGCGGCGAGCCCCAGGAGCAGCGCCGCGAGGGATCGTCTTCTGCCGGGCATCGGTTGCCTGCTGGATCGGGTGGGGTGATCTCGGTGCCGGTGCGGGAACGTCCTCCCGTCCGCGCTTCTGACACTCTCCCGCATCCTCCGTGCACGACCTCTTCACGCCGCGTGGCGACCATCACCCGGCGTGCAATGTGGTGATCATCCATCGTCAGCAATGAACGGTTTACATCGTAGACGCATCTTCCGGTCTTCTCCTGCGGTCTCGCTACCAGCTTCCTTTCACTTCGTGCACTTTCGCGCATTCCCCCGATTTCAAGAACGAAGTAAACAGGGTGCACGGGTCGACGCGCAATAAGTAAACGGAGTGCACGGCACCTTTCCCGTGGCATGCAGCTTCCGCTCTCGCGCAAGTCCAGCAGTGGCAAGGAAATTGGAATTTATACGATGTTTACAGCTCTCTTACCTTGTTTCGGTTTGTTTTCGGTATTACTGTTGCACAGCGAGAGATTCATTGCAGCCACCGTGCGTCCAGAGAGCGTTACCCGGAGGACACCGTGAGCGCAGCCGCAGACCTGATCAGGCTCCGCTCCGAGCTGGAGAAGCGGTTCGGGAGCGCGATCCGCCCCCTGCCGGGCGAGGCCCCGGAGCGCGCGCGCCCCGGCTTCCGGACGGGGGTGCGCGCGCTCGACCAGCTCCTCCCCGGGGGCGTGCCCCGGCGCGCCGTCACCCTGTGGACCGGCGAGGCCACCTCGGGGCGCACGGCCGCCGTGCGCGCGCTGGTGGAGGCCGCCTGCCGCGAGGCGCTGGTGGCGCTGGTGGACGCCACCTGCACCCTGGACCCCGCCGCCTGGTGCGGCCCCGACGGGCACTCCGCGCCGGGGCTGTGGGTGGCGCGCCCGCCGGGCCCCGGGCACGCGGGCGAGGGCGCCTGGGTGGCCGAGCAGCTCCTGCGCACGGGCGCCTTCGGCCTGGTGGTGCTGGACGGCCCCGCCCCCGACGCCACCGAGCTGCACCGGCTGCGCGCCCTGGCCCGCGAGACCGACGCCGCGCTCCTGGTCTCCACCGCCGGGGCGGCCCCCGGGTGGCGCGCCGACGCGCGGCTGGAGTTCCGCCGCGAGGCCGAAGCGGGCGCGGGGCTCGGCACCGGCGCCCGCTTCCGGCGGCGCTCGGGGGTGCGCCTGGCCAAGGGGTCGGGCGCGCGCGCGGGAGAACGAGAGGTCGAGCTTGTCCACGAACCGACGCATCGCCTGCATCCGCCTGCCTTCGCCCCCGACCGGCGCGCCGCGTCCTGGACCTGAGGCGCAGGTCGTGCTCGCCGGGGCGCTGCTCCGGGCCGCGCCGCGGGTGACCCCCGTGCGCGGCCACCCGCGCGCGCTCTGGGCCGACGCCGGGGGGATGGAGCGCCGTGGCGGCGACGCGGCCGTGGCCCGCGCGCTGCTGGACGCCGCCGCCGAGGCCGGCTTCCCCGACGCGAAGGTGGGGATCGCCGGCAGCTGCATCGCCGCGGCGGCGGCCACGCGCGAGCGCGGCACCCACTCGCGCGTCGTCCCCCCGGGCGCCGACGCGCGCTACCTGCGCCGGCGCTCGCTGGCGCTGGTGCCCATGCCGGCGGACCTGCGCGAGACGCTCGAGCTGCTGGGGCTGAAGACGTGCGGAGACCTGGCCGCGCTCTCCCCGGCCGACGTGGAGCTGCGCTTCGGGCCGGCGGGGGTGGCGGCGTGGCGGCTGGCGCGCGCCGAGGACGGCCGCTGGCCCTTCCCCCCCGCCGATCCCGGCGCCGTGGCCGCCGAGGCCGAGTTCGAGCCGCCGATCGCCGGCGCCGAGCCGCTGCGCTTCGTCCTCCCCGGCCTGATCGCCTCCGTCTGCGCCCAGCTCGGCCGCCGCCAGCGCATCCCCGCGCGGCTCCGCCTGGTGCTGCGCGCCGAGACCGCCGAGGGCGTGGTGGACGACGCACGCGAGGTGCGCCCCGCGCGCCCCACGGCCGAGGAGCGCGTGCTGGCCGACCTCTGCCGCCGCGCGGTGGAGGAACGCCAGCCGGCCGGGCCCGTGGCCGGGGTGCGGCTGGAGCTGGCCGAGGACGGTGTTCCCCGCGCCGACCAGCTCGACGCCTTCCAGGCCCCCGCGCCCGACCCCGGCGCGCTCCACGCCGCGCTGCTCCCCGTCTTCGCGCGCTGGGGCGAGGGGGCGCTCTCCGGGGCCGTCCGCCACGGGGCACACCTCCCCGCCGAGCACGCCGCCTGGGACGCGCGGGGGAGCGCCGGCATCGCCCCCTTCACCCGCGCGCACCCCCCGGCGCCGGAGCCGCAGGAGGAGGGGCCGGAGCTCGGGCGCGGGGTCCTCTCCCTGTGCCTGCGCCGCCTCCCCGAGCCCCGCCCGGTGCGCGTCCGCGAGGGCGCCGGGCGCCGCCCGCTGGGGGTCGACTTCCAAGCCGCGTCAACGGACGCACTTGGGGGCGAGCCCGGGAGTTTTCCACCGAGGCTGTGGAAAACTATCGCCGAGGGCCCGGAGCGGGTCTCGGGCGCCTGGTGGGCCGGCGGCACCGCCCGCGAGTACTGGCGAATCGAGTCTCCCGACGGGTGGCTCGGGCTCCTCTACCGTGACGCGGCGGACGGCGGCTGGTACCTGGAAGGGTGGTACGATTGAGAACGCCCCGTGACCCCGGCGCGACGGCGCAATGCACGCGCTTTGCATCTAAGTGACGATGGGGCAACGAGATTACGTAGAGCTGCACTGTCACAGCGCCTTCTCGCTGAGCGACGGCGCCAGTACGCCCGAGACGCTCGCCGCCCGCGCGGCCGAGCTCGGCTACCCCGCCCTCGCGCTCACCGACCACGACGACCTGGGCGGCGCCGTCCGTTTCGCGAAGGCGTGCGCGGAGGCCGGAATCCAGCCGGTTTTCGGGGCGGAAATCACGCTGGCGGACCGCTCTCACCTCACCCTGATTGTGGAAAACCCGCGGGGGTGGAGCAACCTCTGCGCGCTGCTCACTCAGGCGCGGATGCAGGCCCCCCGCGGCGAGCCCGGCATCTCCTTCCACGACCTCTCCGCGTACGCCGGGGGGCTGGTCGCTCTGACCGGCTGCCCCCAGGGGCGCGTCCCCCGGCTCCTGCGGGAGGAGCGCTACGCCGAGGCGCGCGAGGAGGTGGGGCGGCTCCGCGACGTCTTCGGCGACCGGCTGTACCTGGAGCTGTGGGACCACCGCACCCACGGCGAGGCGTCGCTCTCGGCCGACCTGCTGGAGCTGGCGAAGGAGACGGGGGTGCCCTGGACCGTCACCCACGACGTGCACTACGCCACGCCCGAAGCGCGCGCCGTGCACGACCTGCTGGTGTGCGTGCGCCGCCAGGTGACGCTGGAGGAGGCGCACCGCCGGGGGCTGCTGCGCCCCTCGGCCGAGTGGTGCCTGCAGCCGCCCGAAGAGATGGCGCGCCGCTGGCGGCACGCGCCCGAGGGGATCCGGCGCACCCGCGAGATCGCCGAGCGGGCGGAAGGGTTCGTCTTCGGCAAGCTGGGGCCCGTGCACCCGCACTTCCCCTCCCCCGCGCGCTGGGGAAACGCCGACGACTACCTGGACCACCTGGCCAGAACGGGGCTGCGCGAGCGGCTCCCCGGGGCCACCTACCGGCACTGGAAGCAGCTCGAGCACGAGCTCTCCACCATCCGCGCGCTCTCGCTGGCCGACCACTTCCTGGTGTGCTGGGACATCTGCCGCTTCGCACGCGAGCGGGGGATCATGTGCCAGGGGCGCGGCTCGGCGGCCAACTCCATCGTCTGCTACGCGCTCCGGGTGACGGCGGTGGACCCGGTGGCCCATTCGCTCCTCTTCGAGCGCTTCCTCTCGCTGGAGCGCCCCGAGCCGCCCGACATCGACATCGACTTCGCCGCGCTGGACGCCCGCGAGCGCGTGCTGCAGTACGTCTACGAGAAGTACGGGCGCGACCACGCCGCCATGGTCTGCACCCACGTGGAGTACCGGGGGCGCTCCGCCGTGCGCGACGCCGTGCGGGTGCTCGGCCTCCCCGTGGCGACGGGCGACTTCCTGGCCAAGCGGATCGACGGGTACACCCCGGCGCGCACCGCCGCCGAGTGGCTGGACCTGGCCGAGGGGAAGGCGCTGAAGGCGGTGGGGCTCGACCCCGCCGGGCCCACGGCGCGGGCGCTGGTGAAGCTCGTCGCCGGGCTCGACGGCCTGCCGCGCCACCGGGGGATCCACAGCGGCGGCTTCGTGATCTCCGCGCGCCCGCTCTCCTCCGTGGTCCCCATCGAGCCCGCGTCGATGCCCAACCGCACGGTGATCCAGTGGGACAAGGACGACTGCGCCGACGCGGGGCTGCCGAAGTTCGACCTGCTGGGGCTGGGGATGCTGCGCCTCCTGGGCGAGTGCCTGGAGCACGTGAAGGCGTGGCGGGGCAGGGAGGTCGACATCGGCCGCCTGCCGATGGACGACGCCGAGGTGTACCGCCAGATCCGCGCGGCCGACACGGTGGGGCTCTTCCAGATCGAGAGCCGCGCGCAGGCCAACTTCCTCCCGCGGCTGAAGCCCAGGGAGTTCTACGACATCGTGATCAGCGTGGGCGCCATCCGCCCGGGGCCGATGCTGGGCGGGCAGGTGAAGGAGATGATGGCGCGCCGCCGCGGCCAGGCGCCCACCGAGTACCCGCACCCCGACCTGGAGCCGGTGCTGGCCCGCACGCACGGGCTGGCGCTCTTCCAGGAGCAGCTGATGCGCTGCGCCATCGTGGTGAGCGGCTGCACCCCCGGCGAGGCCGACCGCCTGCGCCGGGCGATGAGCCGCAAGCGCTCCAGCGACGAGATGCACAAGGCCACCGCCGCGATCCGCGCGGGGATGGCGGCGCGCGGGGTGGCGGGCGAGGCGGCCGAGAAGGTGCTCGGGTGGCTGGAGGCGTGCGCCAGCTACACCTTCCCCGAGAGCCACGCCATCAGCTTCGCGCTGCTGGCGTACGCGAGCGCGTGGCTGCGGCACTACTACCCGGCCGAGTACCTCTGCTCGATCCTCAACGCCCAGCCGATGGGCTTCTACCCCGTCTCCACGCTGATCCACGACGCGAAGGAGCACGGCGTCGAGGTGCGGCCGATCGACCTGGCGCACAGCGCGTGGGACTGCACTTTGGAACCGAAGTGCCCAGTGCCCAGTGCCCAGGGCCCAGGAGGATCGGAGCAGTTCCCGGGCACTGGGCACTTGGAACTGGGCACTCCCCGCGGCGACCCCGCCGTGCGCATGGGCCTGCGCTACGTCCGCGGCCTGGGCGCCGTGGCGGGGGCCCGGCTCAAGGCGGAGCTGGCGAAGCGGCCGTTCACCTCCGCGTCCGACGTGGTGGCGCGCTTCGACTCCGAGGCGGGGCTGCGCGCGCTGGCGGCGGCGGGGGCGTTCCGCTCGTGGATCGCAGGGGGCCCGCGGCAGGCGCTCTGGACGGTGCTGGGCGAGCTGCGCGCGCGCCGCAGCGGCGGCCCCCTGGCCCCGGCCGAGGTGGCGCCCGAGGCGCGCATCCCCGCGCTGGTGCCCACCGAGCGCACGCTGCTGGACCACCGCGCCACCGGCTTCGACCTGGAGGGCCACCCCATGCGCCACCTGCGCGAGTGGCTGCGCGGGCTGGGGGTGAAGACGGTGGCCGAGCTGCGCGACGAGCGGCGCCGGCAGGGCGAGCCGGTGACCGCGGCGGGCGTGGTGATCGTGCGCCAGCGGCCGGGCACCGCCAAGGGCTTCGTGTTCGTGGGGCTGGAAGACGAGACGGGGCGCCTGGACGTGATCGTGAGCCCCAGGGTCTACGCCGAGCAGCGCGAGATCCTGAACGGCAGCGGCATCCTGGCCGTACGCGGGAAGCTGGGGAAGGAGGACGGCGTCACCAACCTGCGCGCCGAGACCTTCTACCAGCTCCGCCTGGACGACGCCGCCCAGGTCGTCGCCTCGCACGACTACCACTGAATTTGGATCACACAGAGAAACAGAGGAAGAGAGGATCTCTCTGTTCCTCTGTTTCTCTGTGTGAGACTTTTCAGATCCGATACCTGAACGATACCGCCGGACGGGATCTCATGGCCGCCTTCACCTTCCAGCCGATGGACGAGGAGAGCGCCCGCGAGATCCTCGCCTGGCGCTACGCCGGCCTGTACGCGGTCTACGATCCCGGCACGGGAGATCCGGACGCAGCGCTGCGCACCTTCCTCGATCCCGCGAACGCGTACTTCGCCGTGCGGGATGGAGACGGCGCGCTCGTCGCCTACTGGTGCTTCGGGCCGGACGCGCGCGTTCCCGGCGGCGACTACGCGGGCGAGGCGCTGGACGTCGGCGGCGGCGTGCGCCCGGAGCTGACGGGGCGCGGGCGAGGACTCCCGTTGCTGGAAGCGGCGCTCGGCTTCGCCCGTGAGCGGTTCCACCCGCCCGCCTTCCGCGTCACCGTCGCCGAATGGAACGCCCGTGCGCTCAGGGCTTGCGAGCGCGCGGGCTTCGTCGTGGAGCAGAGCTTCGCGAACCCGGAGGGGACGCGCTTCGCCGTGCTGCGGCGTCCGGGCTAGCCGTGCGAGACGGAGGTCACGGCGCGGACGGCGGCGCGGCGCGGAGCCGCTCGATGCGCTGGCGGACCGCCTGGACGGTGGCGGCGTCCTTCCGGGGGGCGAGCTGGGCGTAGCGCTCGTAGGCCTCCAGCGCCTCCGCCGTCTTCCCCGCGGTCTCGCAGGCGCGGCCGAGCTCCAGGCGCGCGTCGGCCCAGTACGGCTCCCGGGCGACGGCGCGCCCCAGGTGCTCGATGGCCTCCTCGACGGCGCCGGCGCGCAGGAGGGCGTCGCCGAACTCGTACTCCAGCAGCGGGTGCTCGCCGCCGAGCGCCACCGCCTGCCGGTACTCCTCCACCGCCTCGGCGGCCTTCCCCTCCGCCTGCGCGATGGAGGCGAGGCCGCGGTGCCCCAGGTGCCCGCCCGCGTTCTCGAGCACCGCGCGCTCCATGGCGGCGCGCGCCTCGGGCCAGCGCCGCCGCGCCATGTGCAGCAGCCCCAGCGCGTACTCCAGCGTCTCCTTCGACTGGTAGACCACCACCACGCGCGCCTCGTCGCGCCGGCGCAGCTCGTCGAGCATCGCCTGGATCTGCACCGCGGCGCTGTCCATCTCCCCCATCACCACCAGCACCGTCGCCAGGGAGTAGCGGCGGCGATAGTTGGAGCGGGGGTTCGACTCGATCGCCGCGCGGAAGTGGCGCGCCGCCTGCCCCAGGTTGCCGCGGGCGAAGTGCAGCCACCCCTGCGTGGTCCGGTCCTGCCCCCAGTACCCGGGAAGCTGGTCGAGCAGCAGCACGTCGAGGGTGGGCGCGACGAACGGGTTGCGCAGGAGCGACTCGACCATGAGCGAGTCCGCGCGCAGCGCGGCCGGGCTCCGCAGCGCGCGCTCGTCGTCCGCCAGGTAGCGCTCCCAGAGCGTGAGGTCCTGCATGAACACGGCGGCGCGCATCCCGTAGAGCGGCTCCGCGCGCTGCGGCTCCAGGCGCGCGGCCCAGTAGAACGCCGCCCCGGCGTCCCTCCCCAGCTTCGCGTTGAGCTTGACGACGCCCAAGTCGTAGTAGGCTTCCCAGTCGTTCGGGTCGGCGCCCCGCGGCAGCTCGGGGCGCTCGGGGGCGTTCTGCGCGGCGGCCGGCGCGGCGAGCGCCACCGCGACGGCGACGGAGGCGAAGAATCGGCGGAGCATCGGAAGTGGAGTTCGAAGGGAAAACGAGGAATGACGGGATACACACGATACCGCGGGAAGGCCGTCCGGCGCAAGCCCCTCAACTCGTTGGCGGGATTAACGATGCTCGAAGCGGCTGGTGAGCAGCTCGATCCACTCCTGCTCGCACGCCTCGCGCGCCACGGCCAGCCCGTCGCGGTAGTGCGAGCCGGCGCGGATCGGGTCCTCGCCCAGGTAGGCGATCTCGCCCAGCACGTAGTGACACTGGATCTGCCGCAGCCGGTCGCCGTGGCGCGCGAAGCCGCGGACCGCCTCGCCCAGGCGGGTGCGCGCCTCGGCCCGCCGGCCGCGCGCCAGGTAGACCAGCGCCACGCCCAGCCCGGCCAGCGCCATCCAGTGCTCCCGCTTCTCGCGCCGCGCCAGGCGCAGCGCCCTCACCGCCTCGTCCTCCGCCCCCGCCGCGTCGTCCAGCAGGAGCAGCGCCTGCGCGCGGTCGATCCCCAGCAGCAGCCGGCCGTAGAGCGCCTCCGGCGGCAGCTCCGCGGCCGCCAGGTCGAAGCGCCGCAGCGCCCCGGCGCCGTCGCCCGCGAGCCCGGCCTCGACCCCCGCCTCGATTTCCGCGGCGAAGCGGTGCCACGCCTTCGTCGCGGGCACCTCGTCGTACGACTCCCACCCCTCGGCGCGGACGTAGCCGCCGGGCGGAGGAAGCTCCAGCAGGATCTCGATCATCGGCTCCGATGGGGGAGCGAAGCGGAGCGCGGCGGCCGGTGGGGCCGCCGCGCTCGCCGGCGTCAGGTGGTGCGCCGCGGGTCGTCGACGCCCCGCAGGCGGTTCCAGGTCTGGTACGGCACCCGGTCCTTGGCCACGTACACGTTCTCCGGTCCCGCCGCCATGTCGCCCGTGGCGGTCAGCTCGCCGCGCTCGGGGTGCGCCAGGTCCAGGTAGGTGGCGCCCTGCTGCAGGCGCGTGCCCTCCTCCAGGATCGGCACCTGCTTCAGCTCGTCGTCGGGGAGCCCGGAGAGCGAGCGGTGCACCGACTTCACGTCGAACGCCGTGCGCAGCCCCACCTCCCGGTCGCCCGACGGGTTGCCGACGTTCTGCCCGGCCATGTGGTCGGGGCTCAGGTCGCGCTGGTACTCGGGCGGGTGCTTGGCCTCGGTCTGCGGCTTGTGGTCCATCGCATCCTCCTGTCTCTCTCTCGTCGTCCGCGAGGGGGAGGAACCGCCGCGCAAGTTGTGTGCTCCCGGTCAGAAAAACGAAGCGGGCGTCGAGAGCGACACCCGCTCATTCCCACAGCTATTCGAAGGGAATTGTATGCTCCCGGAGCCACTCCACGAGTTGATCTTCCGAGCGCTCTCCGGCCGCGACTTCCAGCATGGCCATCACGGTCTCGGGCTCGGCCACCTCGATTTCGAGTCCATTGAGGCCCAGGAACACATACATCGCCATGTATGCGACACGCTTGTTCCCGTCAATGTAGCCGTGATTCTTGGCGAGCCCGTATCCGTACGCTGCTGCAAGTGAATGAAGATCCGCCTCAGGATCGTACTGCCAGCGGTTTCGTGGGCGCTCCAGTGCGGACTCGATCAGACCATCATCACGCGCCCCGTGGCTTCCTCCGTGCTCTTCGATCTGATTCGCATGGATTTGATCGACGAGTTCGCGGCTCAGCCAGACCGGCTCGGCAGCCATTCCTATTTCGCGAGTTCCCGAAGCGCGTTGCGGTACTTCCTCGCACCGCGCTCGTAGATCTTCATCGCCTTCTCGAACGTGGGATCGTAGGGAGTCAGGAGAATGCCGTCCTCCCGCTCGACGACGAACAGCTTATCGCCCTCGCCCACGTTCAACCGCTCAGTCACTTCCTTCGGGAGCGTGCCGCCCAAGGAGCCCCCGATCCGCCGCAGAGTCATGGTCCTGTACATCTCGGCCTCCAGGTTTGCGTCCGCACTGGAGTATAACAAAAATTATACCGGCGGGCCAGGGCTACGAAAGGAAGACGTCAAAGACGAGCAGCGCGCCGATCGCGGACATCACCGCGCCGCCGATGGCGTAGCTGCGGGGCGTGGCGCCGGTCGCGACGAGCCGGTCCGCCGAGCGGGGGAAGAGGAGGTAGGCGGTGGCCTTGAGCGTCATCCCCCAGCCGGCCAGGGTGATCAGCGTCCGCGGCCCGGGGACCCAGACGTTGTGGCCGACGACGATCAGCAGGCCCGCCGGCAGGGTGAGGGTGCCGATGAGGAAGGCGGCGTGCCGGCTCCGGAGGACCTCGGCGAAGAAGTCCGCCCAGAGCCGCGGGCGCGCCAGGTGGGAGAGCCCGATCACCAGGAAGCCGGCGGAGTAGACCTTCGCGATCAATTCTGCGGCCATGGCTCCAGAGCGGGCGGACCCGCCGTCGTCGTTTCGAAAGCCGATCTACGCCGCCACCATCTCGCGGGCGACGGAGCGGCCGCGGTCGGTGAGCGCCAGGCGGTCGCCGTTCACGCGCGCCACCAGGCCGGCGCCCTGCGCGCGGCGCACCACCGCGCGCGCGAAGCCGGGCTCCCAGCGCAGGTGCTCGTGCAGGTGCGTCTCCCGGTTCTCCGTCGCGGCCGCGGGCGACGCCTCGTGGTTCAGCAGGTGGATCGCCAGCATGGCCTGCGCGAACTCCCAGCGCTGGCGCGCCCGCCGCCGGGCCAGCGCCACCGCCCCGCGCTCCGGCGCGAAGAGGAACACCAGCCCGAACGCCACCCCCGTCATCGTCGCCATCGACCCCGCGATGGAGACGTCGAGCAGGTACGACATCCAGTACCCCGCCAGCGCGCTCGCCACCCCGATCGCCACGCTCAGCCCGATCATCCGCGGCAGCCGGTCCGTCAGCAGGTACGCCGCCGACGGCGGGGCGATCATCAGCGCCACCACCAGCACCGAGCCCACGGCGTCGAAGGCGCCCACGGCCGTCACCGACACCAGCGTCATGAAGGCGTAGTGCACCACCGCCGGCGCGAAGCCCAGCGCCCCGGCCAGCGCCGCGTCGAAGGTGGTGAGCTTGAGCTCCTTGTAGAACGCCAGGATGAAGGCCACGTTCAGCGCCAGGATCCCGATCATCACCCAGAGAGTCCGCGGCCCCAGGTCCACCCCGCCGACGACCAGGCGGTTGAACGGCGCGAACGCCAGCTCGCCCAGCAGCACCGCGTCCACGTCCAGGTGCACGTTCCCCGCGAAGCGCGAGATCAGGATCACCCCCATGCTGAACAGCGCGGGGAACACCAGCCCGATCGCCGCGTCCTCCTTCACCCGGCGGGTGCGGTGCAGCGCCTCCACCAGCGACACGGTGAGCACCCCCGTGGCCGCCGCGGCCGCGATCAGGAGCGGCGAGGCGATGTTCTCGGTGACGAAGAACGCCAGCACGATCCCCAGCAGGATGGCGTGGCTGATGGCGTCGCTCATGAGCGCCATCCGCCGGAGCACCAGGAACACGCCGGGGAGCGCGCAGGCGGCCGCCGTCACCGCCGCGATCCACTGGATCTCCTGTTCGGGCGCGAGCGCGATCACGGCTCCACCTCCCTCAGGCGGCCGCCGCGCCGCTCGGCCTGCGCCTGCCCGGCGGGGGTGATGGCCCACTCCCCCTCCGCCGTCTGCCGCGCCAGCCCGCGCGACTCCAGCGCCATCAGCTCGTGGTGCGCACCCGGGTGCATCGCCTCCAGCGCCGCCGTGGCGTGGCCGTGCGCCTGCCCCGGGTGCTGGCGCGCCAGCGCCGCCAGGTCGCCGAGCACGGCCTCCATGTGCAGCCGCCGCCGGTTGCGCTGCTGCCGCACCCACTCCCACGCCAGCCCCCGGTTCGGCGCGAAGGCGATCGACGCCGCCACCAGCACGCTCAGGCAGAGCACGATGGTGGGCCCGGTGGGCACGTGCTGCCCCAGGCTGCTCACCACCGCGCCCGAGACCCCGGCCAGCGCCCCGAAGCCCCCGGCCAGGAACACCATCCGCCCGGTGCGGTCGGTCCACTGCCGCGCGGCCGACGCCGGCGCCACCACCATCGCGCTCATCAGCACCACGCCCACCGTCTGCAGCCCGATCACGATCGAGAGGACGAGCACCGAGGTGAGCAGCACGTCCATCGCCCGCATCGGGAAGCCCAGGCTCGAGCCGAAGTCGGGGTCGAAGGCCAGCAGCTTGAACTCCTTCCAGAAGAGCGCCGCCACCAGGAGCGCCACCGCGCCCAGCGAGGCGATCAGGATCACGTCGCGGTGCAGCAGCGTGGCCGCCTGGCCGAAGAGGAAGCGGTCGAGCCCCGCCTGGCTGGCGTCGGGGCGCTTCTGGATGTAGGTGAGCAGCACCAGCCCCAGCCCGAAGAACACCGAGAGCACGATCCCCAGCGCGCTGTCCTCCTTCACCCGCGTGGTGCCCACGATGCGCATCACGATCAGCGTCCCCAGCCACCCCGCGGCGGCCGCGCCCAGCACTAGCACCAGCGACGCCTTGCTCCCGGTGAGGAGGAAGGCCAGCGCGATCCCGGGGAGCGCCGCGTGGCTGATGGCGTCGCCCAGCAGGCTCTGCTTGCGCAGCACCGCGAACGAGCCCAGCGAGCCGCTCACCGCGCCCAGCGCCGCCGCGCCGAGCGCCACCGTGCGCAGCGTGTAGTCGCCGAAGAGGTCGGGGAGCGCCATCATCGCCCCGCCGCCGCGAACAATTCCAGGAACATAGTCTCGCCTCCACCGGGAGGATTGGTATCGGTCAATTGGGTACGAACGCACTTCGCACTTCGCACTCAGGACTTCGCACTGCAGTCTGGGCGTGTCCCTCCGCTGCGCTCCGGGCCGGGCTGCGCGCGCGGTAGGGCACGATACGACTGTGCCCAACCGCGCCGGGCCACGTTCGCGCCAAACCCCCGGCGCGCCCGTGTCCCGGCCCTCCGGGCGCGCATCCCTCACGCGGGTCTATCGTCGGGTTTGAAGCCTCGCGGGGTTTGCGAGGCTTTCTGCTGTCGTTGCCGCGGCTTCAGCCGCCCCGGACCACCCCCACCAGCCCGACAGCCCTAGCTGAACGCCGCCCGCCCGATCGGCCGCGGCTCGGCGTGCCCCGCCGAGAGCGCCGACATCACCCCGCCGCCGCGGCGCTGGAGAAAGGGCGTGCGCCCCCCGTAGGTGAGCCGCAGGTTCTCCTCGGTGAACACCTCGTCCACCCGCCCCGAGGCGATGCGGCGCACGTTCAGCAGCAGCACCTGGTCGAAGTACTCGGGCACCGTCTCCAGGTCGTGGTGCACGCAGACGACCGTCTTTCCCTGGCGGCGCAGCTCCTGGAGCACGCCCACGATGGCGCGCTCCGTCTTGGCGTCGACCCCCTGGAACGGCTCGTCCATCAGGTACAGCTGCGCGCTCTGCACCAGGGCGCGCGCCAGGAACACCCGCTGCTGCTGCCCGCCCGAGAGCTGCGAGATCTGCCGCTCCGCGAACTCCTGCATCCCCACCTGCTCCAGCGCCCGGCACGCCGCCTCGCGCTGCTGCCGCCCCGGGCGCCGGAGCCACCCCAGCGCGCCGTAGCACCCCATCATCACCACGTCCAGCACGCTGGTGGGGAAGTCCCAGTCCACGCTCCCGCGCTGGGGGACGTACGCCACCAGCCGGCGCTGCTCCGCGTACGGCCGGCCGAAGAAGAGCACCTGCCCGGCCGCCGCGCGGACGAGCCCCAGCATGGCCTTGATCAGGGTGGACTTCCCCGCGCCGTTGGGGCCCACGATGGCCATCAGCACCCCGGCGGGCACCTCCAGGTCCACGTCCCACAGCACCGGCTTCTCGCGGTAGGCCACGGTGAGGTCGTTCACCTCGATGGCGGGTGCGGAAATGGCGTTCATACCGTTCCTCAGCGGGAGTCAGGGTCGCGCAGCAGCGCGCCCACGATGGTGTCGATGTTGTGGCGGACCATCCCCACGTAGCTTCCCTCCGGCGTCCCCGGGCTGCCCATGGCGTCGGAGAAGAGCGAGCCCCCCATCCCCACCCGGTAGCCGCGGGCCGTCACCGCCTCGCGCACCGCCTCGATGGTGCGCGAGGGGACCGACGACTCCACGAAGACCGCGGGGATCTTCCGCGTGGCGATGAAGCGCGCCAGGTCCTGCACGTCGGCGGTGCCGGCCTCGGCCGCGGTGCTGATCCCCTGCAGGCCGCGCACCTGGAAGCCGTACGCCCGCCCGAAGTAGTTGAAGGCGTCGTGCGCCGTGATCAGCACCCGCTTGTTGTCGGGCACGCGCGCCGCCTGGGCGCGCACGTACCGGTCCAGCGCATCCAGCTCGGCGCGGTAGCGGGCGGCGTTGGCGCGGTAGTCGCCGGCGTTGGCGGGGTCCATCGCCGCCAGCGTCTCTTCCACGCGGTCGATGGTCATCATCCAGAGACGCACGTCGAACCACACGTGCGGGTCGTAGGCGCCCTTGAACTCGGGCGGCGCCAGCAGGCTGTCCTTGGGGATCGCGCCGGTGACGGCTACGGTGCGGGTGCGCTCGCCCATCTCCTCCAGCACCTCGGCCATCCTGGCCTCCAGGTGCAGCCCGCCGTAGAAGATCACGTCCGCCCGGTACAGCTTGCGGACGTCGCCCTCGCTGGCCTTGTAGAGGTGCGGGTCCACCCCCGGCCCCATCAGCCCGGTCACCACCACGTGGTCGCCGCCCACGTTCTCCACCAGGTCCTTGATCATCCCGATGGTGGCGACCACGTGCAGGCGCCCCTGCGTCTCCGTGGGCTCCGGCGGCGCGCACGCGGCCAGGGCGCCCGCCACCGCGAGCGCCGCCAGCGCGTTCTTCGCCGCCTCCTTCCACCTCCCGGCTCTATCCAGCATCGTCCACACTGGCCGAATTCGAATTTTAAATGGCTTTAAAATCTTCTAACAGGATATTTACACCGCCCGGTCCTGTCAAGCGCCGACACCGAAAGTCGTTGCCACGTCGGACGGTGCCGATCTGGAACGGGCTCCGCCTGGGACTCACACAGAGACACAGAGGAACAGAGAACAGCCTGAAGGACGCTTGTTGTTCTCTGTGTCTCTGTGTCTCTGTGTGAGAAATGCAGTTCATCTTGAACACAGGACCGCCCGGCGCCTGCCGACGGCGCCGGGCGGTCCCGGTCCTTTCGCGTCTCCCGCGCTCCTACTGTTCGAGGGCGGAGCGCTGCAGGTTGATGGTCCAGATCCACTCGCGCTTGCTCTTGCGGATCGGGATGAACATCTCCTGCCCCTCGCCGATGCGGATGCGCACGTAGCGGAAGCGCGAGGGGACGGTGATCTCGTAGTCGGCGCGCGAGTCGCCGCGGTTGCGCACCGCGAGCCCCTCGGGCGTGGGGACCAGCGCCTCGCCCGCGAGGTGCGCCACCACCTGCGCGCTGGCCGCCGGCACGTCGCGGATCCACACCGTGGCCGAGCCGGCCCGCTGGATGTTGTCGAAGTAGAGCGCCACGTCGGGCCCCTCGGGCTCGAAGCGCAGCGGCGGCGACATCCCCGGCGGCGGCGGCGCGAGCGCCGCCACCGGCGGGCGCGGGTCGGTGGGGCTGGCCTGGCGGCCGGCGGCCGAGGGCGCCTCGAAGTCGGCCACGCCGCGGCGCTGCAGCCGCGCGTCCGCGGCGAGCCGCTCGTCCTCGCCCAGCCACTCCAGCACCCTGGCCACCGCGGGCGGCGGGGCGTCGCCCGCCAGGCGCACGATGGCCCCGGCCAGCCACGCCCGCCCCGTCCCCGTCCCCAGGGCGAAGCCCACCGTCAGCAGGATCATGGCCGCCGCGCGCATCCAGCCGCTCCCCAGCGGGCCGGTGGCCGAGCTGCGGAAGCGGGCGCGCTCCACCGCGGCCAGGGCCACGGCGCGCTTGTTGGGGTCCGGCAGCTCCACCCCCAGGTCGGCCAGCCACCCGCTCACCGCGGTGGAGCGCCGCCTGAGCTCCTCGAAGCGCGCGGCGCACTCGGCGCAGGTGCGCAGGTGCACCCCCGTCAGGCGCTGCTCCTCGCGGGGGAGCTGGTGGTCCATGTATCGAATCAGGTCCTCGTCACCCGGGTGGCGAGGCCCAGCCAGCAGTCTCATTTCAGGCTCTCCGACGTTGGCGCGAGCTCGGCCGAAAGCTTGGCCAGCGCCCGCGCGATCATGGTGCCCACCGAGCCCGTCGTGGTGCCGACGGCGTCGGCGATCTCGTGGTGGGCGAATCCCTCCTCCCGCATCAGGAGCACGGTCCTCTCCTTCCAGCTCAGGCGGTCCAGCGCCGTGCGCACCATCTGCCGCCGCTCGGAGCGCTCCACCTCCTGGTCGGGCCCCGGGCCCACGTCGCCCATGGGCGCGCGGTCCGGCGACCCCATCAGCAGGGTCAGCCAGCGCGCGCGGGCGCGGGCCGTGTCGCGCACCACGTTGGTGGCGACCGCGAACAGCCAGGCCCGCACGTGGCGGTCCTGGGGCGGCCGCTCGACGAGCCTCACGAACGCTTCCTGCGCAGCGTCCGCCGCCAGGTCCGGGTCGCCGGTCAGGCGCACCAGGTAGCGGTAGAGCCCGTCGTAGTGCTGCAGGAAGAGCTGGGTAACGTTCAAGCGCTCTTCCGAAGGCATGGAGGGTGGCAAGTTTCGAGCGTCGGGTTGGCCGGGCGCTCCGGAGCCGCTGTGGAACGGACCGGGCCGCCGGTTTCTGACCGGCGCCGCCACAGACGGAGCGAGGGCTGGCAAAACGGGGACCGATGGGCGCACCGGGGCGCCCGAGCCCAAGTTACACCCGCGCCCCCCGCCGCGGAATGCTCGTTTCAACGAGGGACGGCCGAAGCTCTGTTCGTGCCTCCGCGTCGCCGCCGGCGAGCACGGCCGGACGTACGCGGCCTACGGCGCCTGGGGCTTGTCCGCGCGGCGGAGGTCGTTGACCAGGTTGTGGCTGCGGCGGGTGGTCTCGGGGATGCGGAAGCGGCTGAGCGAGAGGACGATGCCGACGGCGGTGTCCAGGTCCATCCGGTGGCCGCGGGAGACGTAGACGGGGTTGCAGCGGTCGCGGGTGCGCAGCGCCACCCCCACCACCTCGCCCCGGTCGACGATCTCCGCCGTGGCGCCGCGCCCGGGGGCCAGGGGGCCGTGCTCGCCCACGAACATCGTCTTCGCGCAGCCGATGGAGGGCAGGTCCAGCAGCACCCCGCCGTGGCACGCCAGCCCGAAGCGGCGCGGGTGCGCGTAGCCGTGCGCGTCGAAGACCACCACGTCGGGGCGCCGCTCGAGCCGCTCCCACGCGGCCGCCAGGGCGGGGAGCTCGCGGAAGGAGAGGTAGCCGGGGACGTACGGGAAGCCGAGGTCCACCACGGCGGACGCCTCCTCCACCGTCTCCAGCGTCGCCAGGTCCACCGTGACCACCCCCGCGTACCCGCGCCGGCTGAATTTCTCTGCCGAGACGTCCGCCCCCGCCACCAGCCGCGGCGCGAACCCCGGCGGTGGGGTGGGCACCAGCCGCTCCCTGAGCGAGAGCTGGACCTCGCGCGCCTGCGCGACGGTCAGGTTCCACGGGTGGAGGGGGAGGAACATCGGTCAGTGCGAAGTGTGGGGTGCGAAGTGCGAAGTGCGCGACCGGGAAGGTACGGCTTTCGTCGAGTGTTCGCATCGTTCGACTTCGAGGCGGAAACGAAGCGCGGGGCGGTCCTTTCGCGCGCTTGCGGTTTCGAAGGCGGGGGTTAACATGCGCGCGACTGGCCGATCATCCCACCGCATCCCTCCCGGAGACCCGAGACCATGCAGCGCACACGGTTCATCGAGCACCGCGGCAAGCGCATCCTCCTCTTCGACTACGCCGGCCTCCACGACACGGGCGAGACGCTGCGCGAGATCGAGAACTCCACCCGGGTGGTGGCCGCGCAGCCGCCCGGCTCGCTGCGCATCCTCACCAACGTGCGCGACGCGCGCTACGACGCCCGGGCCCTGCAGGCCATGAAGGAGATGGCCGCGCACAACGCCCCGTACGTCCGGGCGAGCGCCGTGGTGGGGATGGGCGGGCTGCACCGCATCGCCCTGCTGGCCGTGATCCTCTTCTCCCGGCGCAAGTTCCAGACGTTCGACGCCGAGCACGAGGCGCTGGACTGGCTGGCCGCGCAGGACTGACGGCACCTTATCCAGCCGCAACGCACGCAGGGGCTCCCGGTGTCGGGAGCCCCTGCGGCGCGTTCTGACGGCGAGGATGCGGCGCGCGTCAGGCCTCGCGCCCCTCCAGCCGGAAGCGCACGACCTGGGGCACGCCCTCGTCCGTCATAGTGACGCTGTAGACGTGGGCGCCGTGGACGAAGATCGGCATGAACTCCGGGATCTCCAGGGGGATCTGGAGGCGGCCCAGGTAGACTCCAGTGGGTTCGAAGACGTCGAACGCGGTGCCCTGCTGCCCGAGCGGGGCCGAGGGCCGCACCCACAGGTATCCCCTGTCGTCCACCTGGATGGAAACGAAGGCGGGCTTCTCCTTCGGCACCGCGGCGAGGTCGATCTTCCCGCCCCGCTGGACGAAATCCTGGTGCCGGACGGGGATCGAATCGAGCTCCGCCCGCTCGACCTTCACGGGCGTGTACGGCCGCTCGGCTATCCGGAGCAGGCGGCCGTCCGCATCGCGCTGCTCGAGACGGTACCGCTCGCTTCCCCCGGACCAGACCCGGCCGTCGGGCGCGAGCGCCCATTCCACCCGCGGGGCGAAGGGGACGGGGATGGCGTTGCTGAGCCTCCTCCTGTCGTCCCGCACCTCGAACATCTGCTCCCGCCGGTGCGGCAGCGCGAACGCCTCCGCACGCGAGACCGAGGGATCGTAGCGGAGAAGAACCGCCACCTGCTGGCCGTCCTGGTCGCTGCTGCGCGTGTCGTACAGCCGGCCGGACTGGTCGACCACGCCCGGCCACGGCATCTGGAGGGTGTTGTTGTGGCGCAGGTACGAGCGGCGGAACGTGCCCGTGGTGTCGAAGACCGAGTACCGCGCATTGGCGAAGTCGGCCACCCACAGCTCGCCCTTCGGTCCCCAGGTCATCCCGAGCGGCTGGCGGAGCTCGCCCGGCCCGGCGCCCTGGCGGCCGAAGCTCCGCACGTGCCGCCCCGCCGCGTTGAAGACGCGGATCTCCATCGCCTGCCCGTCGAGGACGTAGATCCGCCCGGCACCGTCCTCTTCGACGTCCATGGGCATGGCCAGCATGTCGGGCCCGCCCCCATCCGCGCTGCCGATGCGCAGGTCTTCGACCGCCCGCCAGGCGGTGGATTCGGTCCACGCGCCGCGCTCGGGGTTCGTGACCTGGACCACGCCGTTCGCCAGCGTGTCGATCGTCACCCGGTCGGGCCCGTTCGCGGAGGCGGTGCCGCAGGCGGCAAGGAGGCAGAGCGAGCCGGCCCACGTGGCCGGTCGAAAAGCGCCGAATCGCATCGTCGTAACGTGGTTGGGAAGCGGGATCATGGAAGTCAGCCCTCGGGCGCGGGCCTGAGGGCCTGGCAGGTGCACTTCGCCGTCTGCAGGCCCCAGAACGTGCAGGTGCAGTTGCAGGTCTCCCCCACCTCGGGGTTGCCGGAGCAGGTGCTCTTGTCGGGGCAGGTAACCGTGCACCCGCCGAGCGCGGCATAGGCGTCCGGCACCAGCCGGGTGGAGCCGAGCAGCGCCGCCGAAAGCGCTACGAGCGCCAGCGCGGCATTCAGCAGGTATCGTCTCGTCGTCATCGTCCTGGTCACCCCGTGGTGAGCGGCTTGAGCTGGGTGCAGGTGCACTCGGCGGAGCCGTGGCCCCACAGGGCGCAGGTGCAGGTGCACTTCTCGAGCGTGCCGGGATCTTTCGAGCAGGTGGTGCCGTCGGCGCAGCGCACGGAGCAGCCGCCCAGGTCGGCGTACGCGCCCGGCACCAGGCGCGGGGAGGCGAGCGCCACGGCCGCGGCGGCCAGCAGCGCGGCGGCGGTCTGCAGCAGTCGGGTTCGGATCATCGTCGGCTCGGCGGTTTCGCGTCGAGGCCGGTCCTCCGCCACGGGAGGATGCCGGCCGCAAGGGCGTCGGTCGAATGCGCGCCGGGGCGCCGCGGAACCGGCTCCGGGCTGGGAGGCACTCGGAGGGGAACGAGCCGGTCCGCGGACGTCCCGGGCGGAGCCTACGTTCCCGGCTGCGGCTCCGGCGCCGGCTGGAGCTGGTGCGTGCAGGTGCAGCTCGCCGAGCCGGTGAACCAGCTGCAGTTGCAGTTGCAGGTCTCGCCGGGCTCGGGGTCGGCGCTGCACGAGCCGTTGCGGCAGGTGGCCGAGCAGCCGCCGTAGGTGGCGTACGAGGTCCCGGCGAACGGCGGGGACAGCAGCAGGGCGGCCGCCAGCAGCACGGCCGCGATCGCGCACTTCAAGAGCAGGTTGCGCATGGTCGATGGGGGTGTGTCGTGGAGGATGAACTGCGTTCGGTGGTCGTGCATCCTGCCGCGGCCTCCCAGCCGGGTCCCTGGCTTTCCTGGCATCTACCGTCTACCGCCCGTCAGGGCCGCGCGCCCACGAACCGGAGGACGCTCCTGCGCGCCGCCGGGGTGAGGAGGCCCACGTACGTCCGCTCCACCACCCCGTCGCGCACCAGCAGGGTCGACGGCGTGGCGTCCACCCGCAGGGCCTGGTGCACCGCCCGCCGGTCGGCGGCGGCCACCGCCACGCGGCGGTCGAGCCCGGCCCAGTAGCCGGGCGGCGCGGGCCGGTCGCCGGGCCCGACGGCGTAGAAGCGCACCGCCGGGTCCGCCGCGCGGACCGCGTCCACCCAGTTCCACATGTTGTCGGCGCACGCGGCGCAGTCGGCGGCGTACACCAGCACCACCGCGCGCCCCGGGGCCGGGAGCGTGGCGAGCGCGGGGTGGAAGGCCGCCGCCCGGAAGCCGCGCGCCCCCTCGGCCGCCACGGTCTCGGTGAGCGCGGGCGCCCCGGCGAAGCTCCGCACCGCGGCGGCCGTCCGCGCGCCGAAGAGCAGGACGCCCGCGCCCGCCGCCGCCAGGAGCGCCCGCCACGCGTGCCGCGTCACGGCGCCACCTCGCCGCCGAGGAGCCGCGCCACCGCGGCCAGCTCGGCCGCGGAGGGGATGTCGCGCCGGCTGTAGCGCGCCCGCCAGCCTTCGTCCAGCAGCACCCAGCGGGCGCCGGCGAGCTGGGCGCGCAGGGCGCTCGCGGCCGGCGCGGCGGGGCGGGCCAGCCGCGCGCCCGCCGCCCGGGCGGTGCAGGGATCGACGTCGGCCCCGAGCGCCACCCAGCGCAGCTCCAGCCCGGGCGGCGGCGAGGACCCGGCGGCGGCCAGGCGGCAGAGGAGGGCCCGTTCTCCGGGAGCGGCGGAGTCCGCCCGCACCAGCACCAGCGCCCGCCCCGGCGCCGGCCGGCCCAGCCCCCGCGCCCCGCCGACCACGGCCAGGTACGGCAGCGGCGCCTTCGCGCGCCAGGTGGCCAGGCCCATGAAGTGCCGCCTGCGGAGCGCGGCGTGGCTCTCGGCCGCGGTGGACACCATCCACGCGCACGCCAGCAGGAGGGTGAACAGCACGGCCAGGAACTTCTCGCGCGGCCAGGCGGACGGGTCGACGCGGCGCGCGCGGCGGGGGGATCGGCTCACGGGCGGGTCGGATGGACGGGGAACGGAAGCGGCCCGGCGCCGGCGCGGCCGCCGGACACGATGATGATCCCCCCGGAGAGCAGGGGAGCGCCGCGCACGGCACCATGGCGGCGGCAGGGCACGTGAGGGCGCGTCCGGAGCGAGCGGGGCATCGGCATTTCAGGAGGTTGGGCCGACGCGCCGGAGTGCTTGCGCGCCGGGTTGGGCTCAAGGGTGCTACGGATGTTGCGACCTAAATTAGGCGCAAATCGGGTGCGGCGCAATACGTGTCTGATAAGGTGAGCTGGCGCGAGCCGGAATCACTTTGTTCACATCGGCTTACGCAGACGTGCCGGCGTTCCTCGCGTGCGGTCATTTTCTGCCTGCAACCCGAGTGGCTGCGCGCCAGGGCGTGTTCGGCCCGGCGGCGGGCGCGGCATTCGCGCGCCCGGAGCGCGGCGGCTTGCGCGGGGTACGACGGCCGCCTCAGTTACCCTTTCACCGTCTCGTCCGCCGCTCGCACGGGAGAACCGACATGAAGAAGATCACGGTGCTGGTCCCGGCGCTCCTGGCCGTGCTGCTCGCCGCGGGGCCGGCCGCAGCCCAGCCGGCGCCCGTCTCGCCCACCCACCGTGCGGCGGCGCTGGAGCTGCTGGAGGCGATGCGCGTCTCCGAGGCGCTCCAGCTCTCCATCGAGACCGTGCTCCAGGCGCAGATGCAGAGCAACCCCGAGCTGCAGGCGGTGGAGAGCGTGATGCGCGACTTCTTCGTGCGCTACATGTCGTGGGACAACCTCAAAGCCGGGTACGCGGACATCTACAGCCGCGCCTTCACCGAGCCCGAGCTTCGGGAGATGATCGCCTTCTACCGCACTCCCACCGGGCAGAAGCTGGCGCGCGCCACGCCGCAGCTCATGCGCGAGGGCTCGGAGCTGGGCCAGCGCGCGGTGCAGGAGCACATGGGAGAGCTGCAGGAGGCGGTGCTCCGGCAGCTCTCCGGCCCGCCGGCTCCTCCGCCGCCCGCCCCCGCTCCCCCGCCCCCGAGGCCGTGAGCCGCACCTCGGCGGATACGCGAAGGGCACCCCTGGCCGGGGTGCCCTCTGGTTTTCCCGCCGCTTCGACGGGCATCTGCGCGGACGCGGGGAGCCCCCCTCTCCCCGGCCCTCTCCCCCGCTGCGCGGGAGAAAGGGTGCACATACCGCGGGAGCCGGCTTTCCGCGCGTACTCTCGTACTCTCGCACTCACGCACTCACGCACTCACGCACTTCCCCTCACCTCGGCGGGTCCGGCACCTTCGCGGAGGGGTTGTAGTGGCGGAAGACGGCCAGGCCGATGCGCGCCATCAGCAGGTTGGCGGGGTTGTCGACGGCGTACGAGTGGTCGCGGTTCTCGCGCGTCATCACGCAGAGGGCCACGGGGGCGTCGGGGCCGTAGAGGATGCCGCAGTCGCTCCTCGAGGCGTCCACCTCGCCGGTCTTGTGCGCGAAGGCGAGGTCTTCGGGGAGCCAGCGCGCCAGCTTGGCGAGGTCCTGGTTGGCGCGCAGCATCCGGATCGCCAGCGAGTCCAGCGCGGGCGAGACGGCGCGCCCCTGGTGCAGCAGCTCGAAGAGCCGCACGGTCTCGTCGGGGGTGGTGACGCCCAGGCCGTACTTGACCGACGAGTCCATGGCGATGGAGGTGGAGCGCAGGAAGGTCTTGGAGTGGATCTTGGTGTGCGGCAGCCCCAGCGCCTCCATTTTGTCCCACACCGTCCGCACGTTGATCTTGTCCAGGATCAGGTTGGTGGCGGTGTTGTCGGAGATGGTGATCATCAGCCACGCCAGGTCCTCCAGCGTCGGCTCCACCCCCGAGCCCACGTACTGCAGCACCCCCGAGCCCCCCACCCGGTCGCGCGCGATCATCGTCGTGCGCTCGTCCAGCCGGAGCGCGCCTTTTCGCGCCTCGTCGAGCAGCGCCACCAGCACGGCCACCTTGATCAGCGAGGCGGTGGGGAAGGTCTCGCCGCCGCGGATCGAGATCGCCTCGCCCGTCGCCAGGTTCTTGACGCTCACTCCCGCCACGCCCGGGTAGCCGCGCAGCAGCTCCTCCAGCGCGCGCCGCAGCGGGACGGTGTCGGCCGCGCCCGCGGACGGCGGCGCGGTCGCGGCGGGGCGCGCGGGGCGGGCGGCGCAGGCCAGGGTCAGCAGCGCGGCGAGGATCGGCGGCGCCAGCAGGCGCAGGAGGGTGGGTCGGGGCATCGGTGGGCCGGGCGGATGAGGGGAGGACGGTGGACGGCGGCAGTATGGCGCGCGGGCGGTGGCGTGTCCACACCCGAGCCTCTCCTGGCACCTGCCTGGGGAGGGCGGATGAATCCGCGGCAACCACGGCAGAAAGCCTCGCAAACCCCGCGAGGCTTCGAACAGCGACGGAACGACCGCGTGAGGGATGCGCGCCCGGAGGGCCGGGACGCGGGCGCGCCGTGGGGTTGGGCGCGACCGTGGCCCGGCGCGGTTGGGCACAGTCGTATCGTGCCCTACCGCGCGCGCAGCCCGGCCCGGAGCGTAGCGGAGGGACACGCCCAAACTGCTGTGCGAAGTGCGGGGGTGCGGACCCGAAGAAACGATTAGGAGTTGGTGAGGAGGGGAGCGGCACTTCGTTGCAGGGTAAGGAGATACGGAGTGACTGCTACGGGAGCGGGGCCGAAAGGGTTTCCGGGGGCGGCGGGCGCGCGTAGAATGCCGCCCGTCCCAACAGCGAGACTCCAGTTCCGCATCGGCGCCGCCGCGGCCGTCCCCTCGTGGGGGGACGCCACCCGGAAGCATGGACGTTCACGGGCGCCGATCCGTCCGCAACCCCGAGCCGACAGAGCCGTGACCCAGCAACGCAGAGCCGTTCTGCGCGCGCTCGTATTCGTGGGGATGCTCGCCCCGCTCCCGGTGGCGGCGCAGGAAGCGGCGAGGCGGGCCGAGAGCCCCCGTGTGCTCCCCGCGGCGGTCGTCCGCCCTCCCACGCCGGCCGAGCGGGCGGCGCTCCGGGACCAGGTGCAGGCCGACTCGGTGGTGCTGCTCGCGCGGGCGCAGCTCGGCCGCCGCTACGTGTGGGGCGGCAACACACCCAGCGGCTTCGACTGCAGCGGCTTCCTCAAGTACCTGATGCGCGCCTTCGGACGCGAGCTGCCCAGGACGGCGGCCGAGCAGGCGCGCGTGGGGCGCGAGGTCCCGCGCGACCCGCGGCTGCTGCGCCCGGGTGACATCCTCACCTTCGGGCGCGGCAACCGCGTGACGCACGTGGGGATCTACGTGGGCGACGGCCGCTACATCCACGCCAGCAGCGGCCAGGGCCGCATCGTGGAGAGCCGCCTGGACCGCCCGCAGTCGGCGCTGGTGCGCGCCTGGTTCGGGGTGCGCCGCCTCTTCAGCGACGGCGACAGCGCGGCCGCCGTGGCCGCCGCCAGCGCGAGCTCGAGCCGCCGCAACTGAGCGTCATCGGACGAAGACGAAGGGCCCGCGCCTCGCACCCGGGGCGCGGGCCTTTTCGCTTCGACGCGCAATTGGCTCCGCTTTTCGCCCCGCCTTGCCCGCGCGCTCGGCACGCCGCTACCATGGCGCGGAAGCGAAAGCCGGCCGTCCCCGCGAGACACTCTCCCCCAATGGCGGACCTCGTCATCGCCCTGCTGATGTTCGCGGTGCTCCTCGCTGCGCTCCGGATCGCGCGGGGGCCGTGGCGGGAGCTCCAGGCGGCCCTCCGCAAGCACAGGGAGTTCAGGGCGGCGAAGACGCTGGCCGAGCACGCCACCTTCCGGGCGGGGGAGATGGAGGAGCTGGACCCGCGGAAGGAGTGGCCGCGCTGGGTCGAGTGCCCCGTCTGCGGCTCGCCCGCGCCGGCTACCTTCTGCCTGGTCTGCGGGTGGGAGGACGCGCTGATGCCGGACGACGCGGCGGTGGAGCGGGGGAAGCTCGACTTCGCGCGGTCCGGCTCGGCGCTCCCGCCGGAGGAGCTCGCGGAGCGCGACGGCCCCCTCCCCGCGGACGAGGAGCGCGAGCTGCAGCGGGAGATCCTCGACGCCAACCGGCGCGCGCGGGCGGGAGAGCTGGACTGGGACGTCTGGTGGAAGCTCTTCCGCCAGAGGACGGGCGAGCTCACCGCCACCCGCTGGAACGGCCTGGCCCGGGAGGTGGCGCTCCACGCCGAAGAGCCCCTGCCGCTGCGCTTCCACGAGCCGCTCGGCCTGCGCGAGAAGCCCGGCGGGCCCGCACGCGAGTAGCGGCGCCTTCGTCCCCTGATGGTTGTAGCCTCCTTGCGGCCGGCATCGGCACGGCCGGCGCCCGTCGCACGAACCCGGCGCGATGCAGGATACTCCCTTCGAGCTCCAGCGCGGCGAGCTGACGCTCTCGACCGACCGGCGGCGGCTGGACCTGGACGCGGTGCTCGCGCTCTTGGCCCCGGAGCACTGGGGCGGCGGCCTCCGGCGCGACGTGATGGAGCGCGCCATCGAGAACTCGGTCTGCTTCGGCGTCTACGACGGCGGGCGGCTGGTGGCGTTCGCGCGCGCGGTGACCGACCGGGCGACCTACGCCTACCTGACCGACGTGGTGGTGGGCGAGGAGCACCGCGGGCGGGGGGTCGGCGTGTGGCTGGTGGAGTGCATCCTGGCGCACCCCGACTTCCAGGGGCTGCGCCGCATGGCGCTGATCACGCGCGACGCCGAGCGGCTCTACGAGCGCTTCGGCTTCGGGCCGGCGAGCGGGTCGGTCTACATGGAGCTGCGCGATCCCGGGGCGCGGCGGAAGGAGGGAGGTGGGGACGAGGGCGGCTGAAGCCGCGGCAACAACGGCGAAAAGCCCGCCTGCGCGGGCTCCTTCGGCGCATTCCGCGGCTCCGGTGCGTCCAGCCGGCTTCGTCGGGCGAGGCGTACCTCGCCCCTACGAAACCCGCGCTTCCTCTTACTGGCGCCGGCGGGGAGAGGTGGCCGCAGGGACGCCGCCCGCCTCGCCGCCGCGGGGGCGCTGCACCTCGCCGCCCCGGGCCACCACGGGGGCGCTGGTGGGGAAGTCCAGGCGGCTGAGCTGCTCCACCAGCCGCGCGGCCGCGCCGGTGGTGTCGGGGCGCACCAGGCCGGGGGCGAGCTGGCGCGTGGAGCGGATCTCCGCGGCCATCACGCCCCCTGCCGGGTCCAGGTCCGCGCAGGCGATCCCCCCGCGGTTCAGCGGCTCGCTGAAGGTGAAGGGGCCGTAGGTGACCAGGTTTCCCAGCGAGTAGAAGACCAGCGCCTCCCGGTACCACTCGGCGGCGCGCATCACGTGCGGGCCGTGGCCGAACACCACGTCGGCGCCCGCCTCCACCGCCGCGCGGGCGAAGGCGACGGAGTTGCCGCGGTCTTCCCCGAAGGCCATCTCCGTCGCGTTCGGCGTGCGCTGGGCGCCGCTGCCCTCGGCGCCCGCGTGCATGGTCACCACCACGTAGCGGTGGCGCCCGGCGGCGCGGCCCACGTGGCGCCGCACGCCGGCCAGGTCGTGCACCTTGGGCCCCGCCCAGGCGCTGTAGCCCAGGAACGCCACCGTGTCGCCCGAGGGCAGCGCCACCAGGGTGGGGACGGTGTCGTAGCCGGTGACGTGCACGCCGGCGCCCTGCAGGTGGCGGCCCGTGGCGCGCCAGCCGGGGTCGCCCGCGTCGCGCGCGTGGTTGTTGGCCACGTTCCCCACCACCTCGGCCTCGCCGCCCACGCGCCGGAGCGCGGCGGCCGCGGCCACCGGCGAGCGGAAGGCGAAGCAGCTCGTCGATCCCGGCGCGCACTTCTGGCGCGCCGGCACGCCTTCGCCGATCGCCCCTTCCACGTTCAGCAGCACCACGTCGGCGCCGGCCAGCAGCGGGCGCAGCGGCGCCAGCAGCGAGTCGGGGTCGGGGAGCGCGGCCACCCGCCGCCTCAGCCGCGCCGAGGCGGTGTGCACCCAGGTGGTGTCGAGGTTGGTCCCCAGCGTCACGTCGCCGCCCGCGCAGATGCGCACGCCCTCGCGCCCCTCGGCCTCCGCGCGGAGCTTCGTGCCGGGGAGCGTGTCGGCCCCCGGCGTGTCGCGCGGGAGGGTGTCGCGGGCGGGGATGGTGTCCTGCGCGCGGGCGGGCGCCGCGAGCGCCGCGGCCGCCAGCAGGGCGGCGAGCATGCCGTGGATGCGGGTCAAGCGGGGGCTTCCGGTCGGGGGTGGCGAGGAGGACGGGTGTCGCCGGGAGGAGCGGCCCCGGAAAGATAACCCCGCCGACCCGCGTAGCAGAAGGGCGCCGATCTCCCGGCGTGCTCCGCGGGCGGAGAGCCAAGGACGATCAGCCGGCCGATCCGATCAAGCGGACGCGCCTGCTCCCGCGGCCGTCTTCCGTCCCACCTTGAGGATCAGCGGCCAGCGGACGGTGCGCTCGCCGGAGCCCCAGGCGGCGGCCAGCTCGCCGGCCACCAGCGCGACGGGGTCGTGCCCGTTCGCCTCCAGGTAGCCCCGGGTGGCCGACCAGGTGCGCAGGTAGCCGAGCACGTCGTCCGGGCTCCAGCGCTTCTCCATCCAGAACGGCGGCGGCTCGACGCGCTCGAAGGGGAGCTCCACGCCGGCGTAGCCCTTCTCGATCATCCCCCGGTCCGGCGGCCAGTACGGCCCCACGATTTCGCGGTAGAGCTTCTGGACCACGCGGTCGATCTCCGGCGACGGGGGCGACGGCTGGAAGAGCGCGTACGCCCACACGGCCAGGAGGCCGCCGGGGCGCAGCACGCGGTCCGCCTCGGCGTAGAAGGCCGGGAGGTCGAACCAGTGCACCGCCTGCGCGACGGTGACGAGGTCGACGGACGCGTCCGCGAGCCCCGAGCGCTCGGCGGGGGCCACGTGGTAGCGGACGCGCGGGTGGGTGAAGGCGTTCCGGACCTGCCGCTCGCTGGCGTCCGTCGCCACCACCTCGCGGAAGTGCCCGGCCAGGGCGAGCGCCGCCTGCCCGTTCCCGGTGGCGCAGTCCCACGCGCGCTCGCGGGCGGGCGCGGCTTCGGCCAGCCACGCGAACAGCGCCGCCGGGTAGTCGGGCCGGTAGCGCGCGTACGCGTCGGCGTGGCCCGAGAAGTGGTCCTTGAAGGCGGCGCCCGTGTCTGTCATCCGCGAATCCCCGGCGGCATGGAAGTCTCCCGCGCGGGAGGATGATTAGGGGCGTCCCCCTCCGCGCGCAGGGAGACAGCTTGCGACTCCGGCCGCCGCGCCACAAGATTCCCGCTCTTTGGCTCCTCCGCCGCAACCCCGCGCACCCGATGACGAGCCCGATCCCCGACCCGCGCGGAGGCGCCGCGTGAGCCCGCAGGCGCGCGACCCCGGCTACGAGGCGCGGGTGCGGGACAGCTTCGCGCGGCAGGCGGCGATGCACACCATCGGCGCCGAGGTGGCGCACGTCGCGCCCGGCGAGGTGGACATCCGGCTCCCCTTCCGCGCGGACCTGACGCAGCAGCACGGCTTCCTGCACGCCGGCATCCTGGGCGCCGTCGCCGACAGCGCGGCCGGCTACGCGGCGTACACGCTGATGCCCGCCGAGGCGGCGGTGCTCTCGGTCGAGTACAAGCTGAACCTGATGGCCCCCGCCGCCGGCGAGGCGTTCGTGGCGCGCGGGCGGGTGAAGAAGGCCGGGCGCACGCTCACCGTCTGCACCGCCGACGTCTTCGCGCTCCAGAGCGGCCAGGAGCGCCTGGTCGCCACCATGCAGGCCACGATGATGACGGTGATGGACCGGCCGGGGCTGAGCGGGTGATCGTGCGAAGTGCGAAGTGCGAGGTGCGAAGTGCGCGGGCTGCCTCGAATCGCATCCCATCCTGACGCGAAAGTAGATGCTGGAGAGGGGATTCGAGCGGCTCCTGTGGGGGAGCCGGCTGATCGTGCTGCTGGCGGTGGTCGCCAGCCTGGTGGTCGCGGTGGGGATGTTCTTCGTCGCCACCGTCGACGTGATCGGGCTGCTGGAGCACGTCGCCCATTACGCCGCCGCCGCGGTCGACGAGCGGCCGGAGCTGCGCTCCACCATCGTCGCGCACGTGGTGGAGGTGGTGGACGGCTACCTGCTCGCCTCCATCATGCTCATCTTCTCGCTGGGGCTGTACGAGCTGTTCATCAGCCGCATCGAGGCGGCCGAGGGCTCCGAGTTCGCCGAGCGGCTCCTGCTCATCCGCAGCCTCGACGACCTGAAGGACCGCCTGGCCAAGGTGGTGCTGCTGATCCTGGTGGTGAAGTTCTTCGAGTACGCGCTCCAGCTCTCCTTCCAGACGCCGCTCGACCTGCTCTACCTGGCCATCGGCGTCCTGCTGGTCTCCGCCGCGCTCTACCTTTCGCACGGCAGGCCCGGCAAGGACGCGCACTGACGAGCCGGTCCGGCGGACGGCGCCCTCACGTGTCGCGCCGCCACCCGGGCGCGGGGACGTCGGCGGGCGCGGGCGGGGGGGGCTCCGCGCGCCGCCGGCGGCGCGCGAGCCGCTTGCGCAGCGCCAGCCACGCCGCCGCGGCCGCGGCGAGCCCGAGCGCGCCCACGACCACCGGGTACTCGCGCCCCAGCCAGGCGATCAGCAGGGCCAGCCCGATGAGCGTCCCCGGCGGGGCGAACGCCAGGAAGAGGGCGAACAGGAGGGCGGCGATCCGTTTGAGGCGCTTCATCGCGTTCGGCTGGCCATGGCCGGTCGTCCCCCGCCTGTCCGTGTAGTGACTGATCCCCGGCTGCGGCGTCTAACGTTCCGCGCCGGCGTCCGGGGTGCAAGTAGCCTGCTTCGTCCCCGTGGCTCGGGGCGCCTGGGGCGGCGGGCGGCACCGTTGTTGCTTCGGGGTGGCGCGGCCGACGCGCGTCCGACACATCGCATGGGTCCTGGAATCAGCGTTTTTCTCCCCGCGTACAACGACGAGGCCACGATCGCCTCGCTGGTCAGGGACGCCCTGGAGGTGCTCCCCGGGCTCGCCGACGACTACGAGGTGGTCGTGGTGAACGACGGCAGCACCGACGGCACGCCGGCCGTGCTGGACGAGCTGGCCCGGACGCTGCCGCGCGTGCGGGTGGTGCACCACGAGCGCAACCGCGGCTACGGCGGGGCGCTGCGCACCGGGTTCGCGAGCGCCGCCAAGGAGCTGGTGTTCTACACCGACGGCGACGCCCAGTACGACGTGCGCGAGCTCGTCCGCCTGCGCCCGCTCCTGGCCGAGGGGGTGGACGTGGTCAACGGCTACAAGCTGGGCCGGGCCGACGGCTGGAGCCGCAAGGTGCTGGGCGCGGCGTACAACCGCCTGGCGCACCTCCTCTTCCGGCTCCCCGTGCGCGACGTGGACTGCGACTTCCGGCTGATGCGCAGGAGCGCCCTGGAGCGGGTGCGGCTCGAGTCCGACAGCGGCAGCATCTGCGTGGAGCTGGTCTACAAGCTGCACCGGGCGGGGTGCGTGTTCGCCGAGGCGCCGGTGCACCACTACCCGCGCCGGCACGGCCGCTCGCAGTTCTTCACCCCCGGGCGCGTGGCCCGCACCGCCGCCGACCTCCTGAAGCTCTGGCTGAGGCTGGTGGTGCTCGGCCGCGCACGAAGCACTGGCGCCGCCGGGGCGAGGGCGTAAACTTCTGGTCCGCGACCGGCGCCGCGCACCCGCCAGGTGCGCCGTCCCACCGGCGAACCCCATCCTGCTGATGCGTCCCCGCATGGAAAGGCCTGTCCCGTTCAGCGAGTACAGGGGACGCACCGTCCTGATCACGGGCGGCCTCGGCTTCATCGGCAGCAACCTGGCGCGCCGGCTGGTGGAGGTGGGCGGCGTGGACGTGCACCTGCTGGACGCGCTCCTCCCCGACCAGGGCGGCAACCTCTACAACGTGCACGACATCCGCGAGCAGGTCACGCTGCACACCGCCGACATGGGGAACGACTGGACCGTCAACCACCTGGTGGGCGGCGTCGACTACATCTTCAACCTGGCGGCCAGCGGGAGCCACCTGGAGTCCATGCGCAACCCGCAGCGCGACCTGGAGCTCAACTGCGCCGCCCAGCTCACGCTCCTGGACGCCTGCCGCAGCTACAACGCCAACGCCAAGATCGTCTTCACCAGCACGCGGCAGGTGTACGGCCGGCCCGTCTACCTCCCGCTGGACGAGCAGCACCGGGTGGCCCCGCTGGACGTCAACGGCATCAACAAGCTGGCGGCCGAGCAGTACCACCTGCTCTACCACCGCGTGTACGGGATGCGCGCGGTGTGCCTGCGCCTGACCAACACCTACGGCCCCCGCCAGCACGTGCGCGACGACCGCCACGGCTTCCTGGGGTGGTTCATCCGCCAGGCGATGGAAGGCGGCGAGATCGAGCTGTTCGGCGAGGGGCGCCAGCGGCGCGACGCCAACTACGTGGACGACGTGGTGGAGGCGCTGCTCCTGGCCGGGGCGAGCGAGGCCGCCGAGGGGGAGATCTTCAACCTGGGGGGAGACCCCGTCACCGTGGCCGAGCTGGCGGAGGAGCTGATCGCCATCACCGGGCGCGGCACGGTGCGGCGCGTGCCGTTCCCGCCCGAGCGCCAGCTCATCGACATCGGCAACTCGTACTCGAGCTACGCCAAGATCGAGTCGGCGCTCGGCTGGCGGCCGCGCACGGGGCTGCGGGAGGGGCTCGCCCGCACCGTCGAGTACTACCAGCGCCACGGCGAGCACTACTGGAGCCCCGAATGCGCGTCCCCTTCCTCGACCTGACGCGGCAGCACGGGGAGCTCGGGGCCGAGGCGGGGGCGGCGCTGGCGCGGGCGGCGGCGGGCGGGGCCTACGTGCTGGGCCCCGAGGTCGAGGCGTTCGAGGCGGAGTGGGCGCGCTTCTGCGGGGTGCGGGCCGCCGCGGGGGTGAACAGCGGCACCGACGCGCTGGAGCTGGCGCTCGTGGCCTCGGGCGCGGTGCGGCCCGGGCGCGGCGACGAGGTGGTCACCGCCCCGCTCACCGCCGGCTACACGGCGCTCGCCGTCCTCCGCGCGGGAGGCGTCCCGGTCTTCGCCGACGTGGAGCCCGGCACCGCCACGCTCGACCCGGCGGCGCTGGAGCGGGCGCTCACGCCCCGCACGCGCGCGGTGGTGCCCGTGCACCTCTACGGGCAGATGGCCGACATGGCGGGGATCGGCCAGGTGGCGGAGCGGCACGGGCTGGTCGTGATCGAGGACGCGGCGCAGGCGCACGGGGCCGCGCTCGGCGGCCGGCGCGCCGGGGGCCACGGCGCGGCCGCCGCCTTCAGCTTCTACCCCACCAAGAACCTGGGCGCCTGGGGCGACGGCGGCGCGGTGACGTCGGACGACGCGGGGCTGGTGGAGCGGGTCAAGGAGCTGCGCCAGGGCGGGCACCCGCAGGCGATGCGGGGGAGCGTGGCGGGGCTCAACTCGCGCCTCGACGAGCTGCAGGCGGCGCTGCTGCGCGTCAAGCTCCGGCACCTCGAGGAGTGGAACCGGCGGCGCGCGCGGCTGGCGGAAGTCTACCGGGAGCGGCTCGCGGGGGCCGGCGTGGTCGAGCTCCCGTCCGTCCGCGAGCCCGGCGCGCACGTCTTCCACCTCTACGTGGTGCGGCACCCCGGGCGCGAGCGCCTGCGCGCGCACCTGGCGGAGCGCGGCGTGGAGACGCTGGTCCACTACGGGCCCCTGCTGCACCGGCAGCCCCTCTTCCGGCGCGCGGGCCAGGCGCCGCTTCCCGTGGCCGAGCGCCTGGCCGGGGAGATCCTCTCTCTCCCGCTCTACCCCCAGCTCCGCGACGACGAGCTCGACGCCGTGGCCAGGGCGGTCCTCGACTTCGGGCGAGCAGGAAAAACATCAAAGCCTCACGCAGAGGAAGCAGAGGTAGCAGAGGAAGACGACTCGGGCGATGAGTTCTCTGCTTCCTCTGCTAACTCTGTGTGAGACAATCTTTTTGTCGGAGTCCGTCTCAGGCGCCCGGCCTGCGCGCCACGCAGATCGCGGAGAGGCCTGCGGGGAGCTTCGCGCCGGGGCGGCGGAGGACGCGGGCCTCGCCGCGGAGCACGGCGGCGAGCGCGCGGTTCAGCGGCGCGGCGACGGGCTTCACGTCGGAGCCCCGGGCGGCCAGGCCCAGGCGCTTGAGGACGAGACGCCGGACCGCGGCCACGGGGAGGAGGAGGGCGTTGGCGTAGGTGGCCCGCACCACCTCGAAGCCCGCCCGCTCCAGCGCCGCGGCGAGCGCGCCCAGCGAGTAGCGGCGCTGGGTGCCGAGCGCCTCGTCGTGGCCGCTCTTCATCCACCCGTAAGCGGCCGCGCGGACGAAGGCGACGCCGCCGGGCCGCAGCACGCGGTGCATCTCGCGGATCGCCCGGTCGTCCGCGCCTTCGCCGGGGATCTGCACCAGCACGTCGAAGCTGGTGACCAGGTCGAAGCTCCCGTCGGCGAACGGCAGGTCGGTGGCCGAGGCCAGGGCCAGGTGCCGGTGCCCGCGCTCGCGGCAGAAGCGGAGCGCGTCGGCGGACACGTCGATGCCCGCCACCGTTCCGCCGCCGGCGTACGGCGCCAGGCGGGTGAGCATGTCCCCCGTCCCGCAGCCGGCGTCGAGCACGTCGCGGCGCCGCCCCGGGGGGCAGAGCGGGTCGAGGAGCGCGGCCGTGATCTCGCGCATCCCCACGAACCACCAGAGGCTCTCCTCCAGCGCGTACAGGTCGGCGTAGTCTTCCGCGTGCAACGTGCGCTCCGGGCCGGGGGCGGTTCGAGATAGCGCGCCCGCCGCCGCAGGGCAAGCGCCGGGCCCGCGGAAGCAGAGGACATTCCACCCCGAGGCGGGCAGATGATCCCGATCGAGGAGATGACGGCGGAGGACTGGCCGCGCGTCCGCGAGATCTACCTGGAGGGGATCGCCACCGGCCAGGCGACCTTCGAGACCGAGGCGCCGCCGTGGGAGCGCTGGGACGCCGGCCACCTGCCCCGCCCGCGCCTGGTGGCGCGCGACGGCGCGGAGGTCGCCGGGTGGGCGGCGCTCTCGCCGGTCTCGGCGCGCGCGGTGTACGCGGGCGTGGCCGAGGTGAGCGTCTACGTCGCCGCCTCGCACCGGGGGCGGGGCGTCGGGCGGCAGCTGCTGGAGCGGCTGGTGGAAGGGTCCGAGGCGGCGGGGATCTGGACGCTGCAGGCCAGCATCTTCCCCGAGAACGTGGCCAGCATCGCGCTGCACGCGGCGTTCGGCTTCCGCGTGGTGGGCGTGCGCAGGCGCATCGCGCGGCACCACGGCGCCTGGCGCGACACGGTCATCCTGGAGCGCCGCAGCACGGTGGTCGGCGTGTGACGCCCGCGGCGCGGCGGATGCGTCGTCGGCACCGCTCACACTCGACCGGGGGAGGAGCGATGGCGGCGGCGTGCCCGACGATGCGGTTCGAGGGGATCACCCGGCGGGAGTGGGACTGCCTGCGCGAGGAGGCGCGGCGGCGGGGCATTCCCATCCCGAAGGAGAACGACGGGACCGCGTCGGCCCACGGCGCGGAGGCCGAGTACCGCTGGGACGCGGACAGCGGCGTGCTCACCGTCACCTTCACCCGCAAGCCCGACTGGATCGGCTGCGACGAGATCGAGCGCCGCCTGCGCGACGCCGTCCGCATCTGCGGCGGGAGGTAGAACGGCAACAGAATGACTCGTACCGAATTCCAAGAATCAGTGTGCAATCCGGTCCTTTCGCGAACCATGTCATTCCGAGCGGCGCCGCAGCACCGATCCGGGTTTCACACCTCAGCTGGGCGGCGCCCGAGGAATCTACTCACCCCGCCCGGACGCTGGCTCCGTGCATCGGTCCGGCCTCCTGCCGGCCGCGAGTAGATTCCTCGGGAGTCCGGCCGATTTCGGTGGCGAACGCGAGATCAGCGCGTCGGGCTCCACTCGGAATGACAGCTTCCCAATGCACAGCGAATCTCGAAAAACGGTATCATACAGAGAAACGGAGACACAGAGAAAACCAAAGCAGTTCTCTGTTTCTCCGTGTCTCTGCGTGAGTTCAATCTTTCGACAGGCACGCACGAACGCCTCCGGAGCCCGGCCCCGGAGGCGTTCGCAGTCCCGTACCCCGTACCTCGGACCTCGTACTTTCGTACTTCCCTCAGTGGTTCGGGAACGGCGGCGGCACCACCAGCCCGGCGGCGGTCACGGGCGGGCGCACCACGACGCGCGCCTCGTCCTCGCGCACCTCGCGCTGCGTCCAGCGGAAGTAGACGAAGGTGATGGCGATCCACAGCACCAGGCCGCCGGGGACCCACATGATCACGCCCCCCAGGCGCTGGTCCTCCAGCGGCGTGAGGGGGAAGACGCGCGGCGCCTCCACGTACCACCGGTAGAGCGGCGTCCCCGCGAAGGTGATGAGCGCCGCCGAGAGCATCATGGGGATGCCCGCCAGGAACAGGTAGATCATCTGCAGCGGCGGGGCGATGCGCGGCAGCTCGGGGAGCGGGCTCATCACCGGCCACCACATGATCACGCCCGTCACCATGATGGTCAGGTGCATGCCGACGTGCACGCCGTGCTCGCGCATCATCAGGTCGTACGGACCCGGGAAGTGCCACGCCAGGAAGATGGCGTTGTTGAGCGTGAAGGCGACGAGCGGCAGCGTGAGCAGGCGCGCGGCCTTCCCGACCCACTTCACCCGCACCGCCGGGCGCAGCATCCAGTCGGGGACGGAGGCCAGCAGGAACGGCGGCATCAGCAGGATCAGCACCAGGTGCTGGACCATGTGCGCGCTGAACAGGAAGTAGTCGGAGAGCTCGTGCAGGGGGCCCTGCAGCGACAGGAACATCGCCGCCCAGGCGAACACGAAGCTCGCGACCTGCCGGGGGCGGGCCGGCCGCGAGCCGGGGAAGCGGTGGCGAAAGGGGCCGACCAGGAGGAAGTAGGCCGCGCCCAGCAGCAGCCACCCCGCCATGAAGCTCGGATACACCCGCCATTCGCTCCACGCGAACGTCTCGCCGTGGAGCAGGGCCGTCGCCACCATCGTCACGCTACCTCAGGTACCGCAGAACGGGGGCTCGCGCCCCCTCGAATGACCCCCCGGACCCATCCCCCCTCCGGGACGAACCCGCCCCCGGCTCCCCTACGGCTGCGTGGGGTTCGTGCTCGCGCCGTGGATCCCCTCGTCGGTGGTGAGCGTGCCGTGGAGCGCCGTCGCCTCGCCGTGGATCACGTGGAAGAGCAGGATCATCCCCCCGATCACCAGCGTGGCCAGGAGCGCCGGGAAGACGAAGATCCCGGTGAAGAGCTTGTGGTCGAACTTCAGGTGCATGTAGTAGGCGACCACGCTGAAGAACTTCAGCCCCGACAGGAAGAGGATGACGGCCGCGGCCGTCCCCGGCGCGAACACGCCGTTCACCTCGCCCAGGTAGCCGAGCACCTCGAACACCGTCAGCACGATCAGGATCACGCCGATGACGATGTAGAACTTCCGCGTGGGGTGCCCGTGCTGGTCGTGGACGATCTCGCGCGTCTCGCTGCTCATCTCGCCACCGCTCACTTGATCAGGTAGACCAGGGGGAAGATCACGATCCAGATCACGTCCACGAAGTGCCAGTACAGGCCCGCGATCTCCACGTTCAGCGTCTTCTCGGGCCCCAGCCGCCCCCGCGCGGCCAGCGCCGCCAGCGTGATCAGGTAGATCACGCCCACCGTCACGTGCGCCCCGTGGAAGCCGGTGAGCACGAAAAAGGTGGAGCCGAACAGGTTGCTCTGCAGCGTGAGCCCGTGCAGGTAGAACTCGGTGAACTCGAACACCTGGCACCCCAGGAAGATCGAGCCGCCCAGCGCCGTCATCAGCAGCCAGAGCACGCTCCCCTTCCGGTCGCCGTTCTGCACCGCGTTCAGCGCCAGCACCATCATCACCGAGCTCATCAGCAGCACGAAGGTGCTGAAGGTGGTGAGCGGGATGTTCAGGGCCCCCTCGTGGAAGACCCCGTTGATGGTGATGTCGTGCGGGTACGGCGGGTTCAGGCTGCGCCCCTTGTACGCCATGTAGGTGGCGATCAGCGAGCCGAAGAGCAGGCACTCCGAGCCGATGAAGATCCAGAACGCCATCTTCCGGCTGTCGAGCCCGGTGCTGGTGTCGATGTGCGCCGGGTGGGCCGCGTGGGCCGCCAGCGCGTGCGCGTCAGCCATGAACCGCCAGGGTACAGGGGACAGGGTACAGGGGACAGCGAGCGAAAATCGATCTCGAGACCGCCCTTCTCGCTCGCTTCACCCTCTCTTCGTCGTTCGCCTTCTCGTCCGGGGACCGGGAGGAGGACGGGGAGCCGTGCAGGCCGTCCCCTGTCCCCTGTTCCCTGTCCCCTGAAGTCCGTCAGTGCCCGGGCTCGAACGCCCAGGCGTAGATCGAGACGATGGTGATGGCCACGCCCATGATCGTGAGCACCCACAGGTTGTGCCAGAAGCCCTCGGCCTGCCGGAAGATCAGCCCCACGAACACCAGCGTGATCCCGGCCGCCAGCACCACCGGCCAGAACGAGGGCGGCGGCAGGTGGATCCCCAGGTCGTGCGCCGACATCCGGTTCTCGTCGTCGGGGTCGCGCATCTGCGCGATCTCGGTGCCGGCGATCTTGACGTGCTCGGTCTCCTCCTCCATGCGCCCGTGCGGGATGCCGGCGTCCTTGCTGGGGTCGCCCTCCCAGAGCGGCATGCGCGAGTGCACCACCGGCACCTCGCGGAAGTTGTAGACCGGCGGCGGCGAGGGCATGCTCCACTCCAGCGTGGAGGCGCCCCACGGGTTGGGCCCCGCCACCTTCCCGCGCTTCCAGGCGGTGAACAGGTTCACGGCGAAGATCAGCGTCCCCAGGGCGATGATGAAGGCGCCGATCGTCTCCACCAGGTTGTAGGCGTTGAACCCCAGGTTGTCGGGGTAGGTGAAGGTGCGCCGCACCATCCCGAACATCCCCACGAAGTGCATGGGGAAGAAGGTGAGGTTCATCCCGACGAGCGTGAGCCAGAAGTGCGCCTGGCCCATCCGCTCGTCCAGCAGGCGCCCGAACACCTTGGGGTACCAGTAGTACATCCCCGCCCACATCCCCAGCACCGTGCCGCCGAAGAACACGTAGTGCAGGTGCGCCACGATGAAGTAGGTGTCGGTCTGCTGCAGGTCGCTGGGCATCACCGAGTGCATCACCCCCGAGATCCCGCCGATGGTGAACATCGCGATGAAGCTGATCGCGAAGAGCATGGCGGTGGTGAAGCGTAAGGACCCGCCCCACATGGTGCCGATCCAGTTGAAGATCTTGATCCCCGTGGGGATGGCGATCAGCATGGTCGACAGCGCGAAGAAGCTGTCGGCGATGGGGCCCATCCCGGTGGCGAACATGTGGTGGCTCCACACCCCCCACCCCAGCCAGCCGATCAGCACCGAGGCGAACACCATCACGTTGTAGCCGAAGAGCGGCTTGCGGCTGAAGGTGGGGAGCACCTCCGAGACCATGCCGAAGATCGGGACGATGAGGATGTAGACCTCGGGGTGGCCGAACATCCAGAACAGGTGCTGCCAGAGGAGCGGGTCGGCGCCGGCGGGCGCGCCCGACGCGGTGGTCCCCACGTTGTAGAAGTTCGTGCCGAAGACGCGGTCGAACATCAGCTCGGTGACGGCGATGGTGAACACGGCCATCGCGGTCACCAGCAGCACGGCGGTGATCAGCGTCATCCAGGTGAAGATCGGCATCCGCATCAGCCGCATCCCCGGAGCGCGCAGGTTGATGATGGTGACGATGAAGTTCAGCGCGCCCAGGATCGACGAGAAGCCCAGCACCTGCAGCCCCAGGACGTAGAAGTCCATGTTGAAGCCGGGGTCGAACAGGGTGGTGGTGATCGGGGCGTAGGCGAACCACCCGGCGTTGGGCGCGGCCTTGAGGAACCAGGAGACGTTCAGGAAGATGCCGCCGAAGAAGTAGAGCCAGTACGACAGCGCGTTGAGCCGCGGGAACGCCACGTCCCTCGCCCCGATCTGCAGCGGGACGATGAAGTTGAAGAACGCCACGGTGAGCGGCATCAGCGACAGGAAGATCATCGTCAGCGCGTGCATGGTGAAGAGCTGGTTGTAGCTCTCCGCGCTGAGGAAGTCGTTGTTGGGCACCGCCAGCTGCACGCGCACCAGGAGCGCCTCGATCCCCCCCACCAGGAAGAAGAGGAAGGCGGTGACGCCGTACAGGATGCCGATCCGCTTGTGGTCGACCGTGGTGATCCAGCTCCAGATGCCGGTGGGCTCCGGGTGCGCCGGCGCGGGCGCGTGGTGGGGTGCGGCGACCGTTTGCGTTGCCATTCCTGCTCCATCGGGTTGCGGCGCCGCGCGGAGCGCGCGGGCGCTTGGGTCACGATGCGTCCGGGCTCCGCGCCCGGCCCTCGGCCTGTCGGAGCCCGCCGGCCTACTGCAGCGACTGCAGGTAGGCCACGATGTACTGGATCTGCTCGTCGGTGAGCCCGCCCTGGATGCCGCCGCCCAGCTGCGGCATCTTGGAGCCGGGCTTGACCGACGGGGCGTCGGCGATCCACCGGGCCAGGTTCTCGGCGTTGTTCTCCAGGATCCCGCCCGCCATGGTGAGCCGCCGCCCGAAGTGGGTGAGCGCGGGCCCGGTGCGCCCCACCGCGGTGGTCCCCTCGATGTAGTGGCACCCGGCGCACTGCCCGGCGGTCACCAGCTGCTTGCCGTAGAGCAGCGCCGAGTCGCCGGCCACGGGCTCGGCCGCGGGGCGGCTCTCGTTGGCCAGCCAGTCGCGGTAGCCCTGCGGGGTGTGCACGACGAGCCGCATGCGCATGAGCGCGTGGCTGTCGCCGCAGAACTCGGCGCACTGTCCCAGGTACACGCCCGGCTCCTCGGGCATGAACACCAGGTGGTTCACGCGGTTGGTGATCAGGTCGCGCTTGCCGCCCATCTGCGGCACCCAGAACGAGTGCAGCACGTTGTCGCTCTTGAGCAGCAGGTGCACCGTGTCGCCCTGGGGGACGTGGATCTCGTTGGCGGTGACCACGGTGTCGACGATGGCGCCGCGCGAGTCCTTGATCAGGTAGCGGAACTCCCACCACCACTGCTTGCCGATCACCTCGATGGCCACCGCGTTGGGCGGCGGCTCGGGCTGGGTGGCGAAAATGGCCCGCGCGGTGGGGACGGCGATGGCCGCCAGGATGAGCGCGGGGACCAGCGTCCAGATCAGCTCGACGGTGGTGTTGCCGTGCACCTGCTTGGGCTCGGCCATCCCCGGGCGGTAGCGGAACCTCACCATGATGTACGCCAGGATGGCGAACACCAGCAGCCCCACGATGGCGCCCAGCGTCATCGTGTACTTGAAGAGCCAGTCGGTGATCCGCGCGTACTCGGTGGTGGGGTGGAAGGTGGTCTGCGGGTAGCGGTGCACGTGGTCCTCACCGCACGCCGCCAGGAGCAGCGGAAGGAGCGCCGCGAGCGCAAGCGGCAGGCGCGCCCGGACCGGCCGGCGTGCCCCTGCGTGCTGGCCGCGGCCCCGGCGCGGTCCGGCGAGGATCGCTGTCGACGTCATCTGCGGTGAGGGTTCGGTGTTCGGTCGTTCCCGTGTCCGGCCGACTGCCCGTGGACACCGCGCGAAGCCACGCGCGCCGCGGGTCTTCCGGGAGGCGGGCATTATATGCGGCCCTCCGGAAGCCCGCCAGACCCGCGGGGAGGGTTTCCCGTGCGCGCGCGCGGCGGTGCGGCCGCCGGGAATCTACGCGGCGTCCTCCCGGCACGCCTGTCGGGAAGCCCTGGACCGCGCGTGGGGGATTGCCCTACGTCCGCGCCGCCGGCGCGACGTGCGCGGCCGTCCGCACGTCTCCTGCCAGCGTGGGGACAGGGATCTGGCTACGCGGAAGGTCTCGCCGCGCCGGCGAGGAGCCCCCTCCCTGGCGCCTGAGGCGCCTGTCCCTCCCCCGCTGCGCGGGAGAGGGACTTCCTCGCTTCGCTCGTAGCGAGCGCGGGACGAGGCATTGTGCCGAAACGAGGGGGGTTCGTCGGCTGTCCCCTGTTCCCTGCCGTTCGCGTGAGGGATGCGCACAGTCGTATCGTGCCCTACCGCGCGCGCAGCCCGGCCCGGAGCGCAGCGGAGGGACACGCCCAAGACCGCAGTCCTGAGTGCGAAGTGCGAAGTGCGCTCGTGTCGATCTGAAAGGTCTTCGACTCCCGAACCGCGGGGCCGGGCGTTAGTCTTCTCGCATGGCACAGGCACGCGTGCACACGGGAAGGCGGACCCGCCCGCCCGCCGAGGAGCGGCCCACCTGGGCGCAGCGCTGGCGGGCGATGCGCAACGTGCCGCCGTTCCTCGGCATGGTGTGGCGCACGCACCGCGGCTTCGTGGCGGGGATCGTGTGCCTGCGGCTGCTGCGCGCCTTCGTCCCCATCGCCACGCTGTGGGTGGGGAAGCTGATCGTGGACGAGGTGGTGGCGTCGTCGCGCTCGGGGACGCCCGACTGGCGGCGGATCGGGACGCTGCTGGTGCTGGAGTTCGCCATCGTGGCCGCGGGCGAGGTGGCGGCCCGCACGGGGACGCTCCTCGAATCGCTGCTGGGCGACCTGTTCAGCAACCGCATGAGCGTGCGGCTGATGGAGCACGCGGCGCGGCTGGACCTGCAGCACTTCGAGGACCCGGCCTTCTACGACCGGCTGGAGCGCGCCCGGCGGCAGACGGTGGGGCGCATCGGCCTGCTCAACCAGCTGCTGGGGATGGCGCAGGACGCCATCACGCTGGTCACGCTCACGGGGACGCTGCTGGCGTTCAGCCCGCTCCTCTTCCTCCTGCTCATCGTGGCCGTGCTCCCCTCGTTCCTGGGGGAGACGCACTTCGCCGCGCTGGGCTACTCGCTCCTCTACCAGTGGACGCCGGAGCGGCGCAAGCTGGACTACTACCGGCTGGTGGCGGCGTCGGACAAGACGGCCAAGGAGGTGAAGCTCTTCGGCCTCTCGCACTGGCTCACCGAGCAGTACCGTGAGCTCTCCGACCGCTTCTACCAGGCCAACCGGCGCCTCGCCATCCGCCGCAACCTGGCGGGGACGGGGCTGTCGCTGGTCTCCACGCTGGGCTACTACGCGGCGTACGCGTCGATCGTGGTGCGCGCGGTGCAGGCGCGCATCACGCTGGGCGACCTGACGCTCCTGGCCGGCACCTTCTCGCGCTCGCGCGACCTGGTGCAGCGCACGCTGCTCTCGACCACGGAGCTGTACGAGCAGGCGCTCTTCCTGGAGGACCTCTTCGTCTTCTTCTCCATGCAGCCCGCGATCGCCCGGCCGGCGCGCGCCGCGCCCTTCCCCCGGCCGATCCGCGAGGGCTTCGAGTTCCGGGACGTCTGGTTCCGCTACCCGGAGGCGGAGGGAAGCCCCGGGGGGACGGGGGACGGGGAACGGGGGACAGCGGGCGGCGGCGGGGCTCCGGACCTGGTCCCGCCACCCGACGACGTGCCGGACGACGATCCGCGCTGGGTGCTGCGGGGGGTGAGCTTCCGCATCCGGCCGGGGGAGCGGCTGGCGCTGGTGGGCGAGAACGGGGCGGGGAAGACGACGCTCACCAAGCTGCTCACGCGGCTGTACGACCCCACGCGCGGGGTGATCCTGCTGGACGGCCGGCCGCTCGCGGAGTACGACCCGGCGGAGCTGCACGAGGAGGTGGGGGTGATCTTCCAGGACTTCGTGCGCTACGACATGCTGGCCGAGGAGAACGTGGCGGTGGGGCGGATCGCGGCGCTGGAGCGCGAGCCCGAGTCGGCGCGCGAGCGGGTGGAGGACGCGTCGGCGCGCTCGCTGGCGGCGGAGGTGATCGAGACGCTGCCGCAGCGCTACCGGACGATGCTCGGCCGCCGCTTCGAGGGCGGGGTGGACCTCTCCGGCGGGCAGTGGCAGAAGGTGGCGCTCGCTCGCGCGTACATGCGAGACGCGCAGCTGCTGATCCTGGACGAGCCCACCGCCGCGCTCGACGCCCGCGCCGAGTACACCGTCTTCCAGCGCTTCGCCGAGCTCACCGAGGCGAAGATGGCGATCCTGATCTCGCACCGCTTCTCCACCGTGCGCATGGCGGACCGCATCCTGGTGCTGGAGAACGGGCGCGTGGTGGAGGAGGGGACCCACGCGGAGCTGGTGGCGCTCGGCGGGAGGTACGCGGAGCTGTTCAGCCTGCAGGCGGCGGGGTATCGCTGAAAAGTGCGAAAGTGCGAAAGTGCGAAAGTGCGAAAGTGCGAAAGTGCGAAAGTGCGAAAGTGCGAAAGTGCGAAAGTGCGAAAGTGGGTGGTGTCCCTAAACGGAGTTGATGGCCTTGGGAACCACCAGGGTGGTGAGCAGCTCGCGTACGCTCCAGATGTGGTCAGTCAGTCCGGCCGCCATCGCGGGCGAGCGCTGATCCCACCGGCGGCCCGGCGTGCTGCTCTCCACACGAAGACTCAGGTGCCGCCGGGCCCAGTTGTACACCGCGTCCTCCCATGCGCAGGCGGCCCGCAGGCGGCGCACCTCCTTCGAGAAGGAGAGCGTCTTGCGCACCAGCCGCCCGTTCATCTGCCTCGACGTCAATTGCGAGCGCTCGATGTAGGCAGTGTGTTCGCCCAGCCTCTGCACCACCTGCTGCGGATCGCCGAAGACAACCTTCGTCTTCACCTCGACGATCTGATTGCCGGAGCGAATCTTCTTCACCTGGAGGTACTGCCAGTCGGCCCCAGCCTGCTTGCGCGTCGGTGGTCGGCCGTAGCCTTGATAGGCCGGCACCTTTCCCCAGGTCTCAATCATGGCATCCTCGTAGCCGCCCCTCGCGTCCGTCGCCAGCGCGGGCGGAGCCTCGGGGTGCGCTTTCTTTAGCCGTTGCATGAGCAGGAGCGCCCCTTCGCTCTCCGTCTTCGTGACCACACACCCGAGCCGCAGGCGCGTGTCCATGTCGATCACCCGTGTGCACCAGAAGGTGCCGCGCCCTTCCTCTTCCGCGTAGCCCCCTTTTCACCCTTGTGGCCCACGAAGGTCCAGAGCCCATCCAACTGCGCCCGGGTAACCTGATGGCGTTCTTGCAGCAACCGTTCGATCGGTTCCACGTGCCCCGCAGCCTTCTCCAGCCACTCCCCCAGGGTGTCCGGCTTCACCCCTTCCACCCGATGCACCCCGCGCAGGCTGGGCCACTCACAATAAGACGCCAGCGCCTTCAGCGTCCTCTCCGGGTTGTGCAATCGGTAGAAGGGGGTGCCCCGCGTGGCGCAGAACACCTTCTTGCACACGTTGCACTGGTAGCGCTGAACGCCCTGGCGGCTCCTTCCGAAACGCCGCAGGTTGCCGGCACCGGTCTGCCCGTACCGTGGACACTCTTTGGTTCCAGCAGAAGCTGCCTGCCGGGACCAGTTCCAGCCTCTCTGCCATGATGCACCTCGGCGTAAGAGTGCTGGTGTGGGGGCGTGTCCAATCTGTACACTTCCGTCCAGTGTGTCAACTCTGTTGAGGGACACCACCCGAAAGTGCGAAAGTGCGAAAGTGCGAAAGTGCGAAAGTGCGAAAGTGCGAAAGTGCGAAAGTGCGAAAGTGCGCAACGCGCCTTTGCGTCATAGCCGCCACATCGCCCCGGCACTAGCCCTGGCAGCTCTTCCCAGATCCTCCCGTTGTCCGGCAGAGGAAGAACGGCAAATGCGCCTTAATATATTTTTCGCACTTTCGAATTTTCGCGCTCACGCACTTTTTCCTTGCGCAGTCGGCACGCCTTGCGAAAAACTGCTACACCGCACGCAAGCCCGTTGACTTCCGGGGGTTGCGTGCTGACATTCCCCGCGGACGGTCACTCACCCCTCCCGCCGTTTCGCAGCACCCGACGCATGCCGCCACGCACCCGCACGCACGCGCGCGCCCGCCATCCGGGGCTACGGTGAGCCCGGCCGCTGCGTCCGCGCCGCCCGCGCACGAGCACGCCGCGGGCCCGGAGGCCGCGCTCCGGCGCGTGGTCTTCGCGGACGTGTTCGAGCGGCTGGCCGCCGGGTTCGTGGACGGCCGCCGCAAGCGCGGGCTCCCCCCCGAGACCGACGAGTCGCTCCGCGAGGTGTTCGCGGGGACGCTCCGGCTGCTGCACCGCGTCCTCTTCGTGGCCCACGCCGAGGCGCGCGGCTTCCTTCCCGTGGGCGCCGCGCCCGCGTACCAGCTGTACAGCCTGGCCCGCCTGCGCCGCGCGGCCGCGGCCCGCGTCGACGCCGGCGAGCGGCTCTCCGACGCCTCCACCGAGGCGTGGGACGACCTGGCCAACCTCTTCGACCTGGTCGACCACGGCGACCCCGCCCTGGGGGTGCCCGGCTACGGCGGCGGCCTCTTCCACCCCGACGAGAACAGCCGCTTCCTCCGCGAGAACGCGCTCTCCGACGCCTTCCTGGTGCGCGCCCTGGACCGCCTCTCGCGCCCCGCCGGCGAGGAGGCCGACTTCGCGTCCTTCGGCGCGGACGAGATCGCCTCGCTCTGCGAGGGGCTGCTGCGCATGCGCCTGGCGCCCGACGAGCGCGGCCGCCCCCGCCTGGTGGACGCGCGCGGGGAGCGGAAGGACCCGGGGACGCACGCCACCCCCGCCTGGGTGGTCGACTACGTCCTGGGCGAGACCGTGGGCCCGGCGCTCGCCGCGCGCGAGGCCGCCTTCCGCGACGCCCTGCAGGAGGCCGCCGCCCGCCGCGAGCGGGCCGCGGCGGGCGGGCCCGACGCCGCGCGGCTCCTGCGCGAGGCCGGCCGGCTGGAGGAGCGCGCGCTGACGGACCTCCTGTCTTTGCGCGTCTGCGACCCTGCGATGGGGGGTGGGCACTTCCTCCTGCACGCGGCCGACTGGATCGCCGCGCGCCTGCTGGCGACCGCCGCGGACCTCCCCGGCGGCCCGCTCGCGGAGCGCCTGGCCGCGCTGCGCGAGGAGATCACTGAGGACCTGGACGCGCAGGGGATCGGCGCCGACCCCACGCGGCTGACCGACGAGGCGCTGCTGCGGCGCATGGTGGTCCGCCGCTGCCTCTTCGGGGTGGACCCCGACCCGCTGGCGGTCGACCTCGCGAAGGCCACGCTCTGGCTGCACTCCTTCGTCCCCGGCGCGCCGCCGCCCTTCCTGGACCACCACCTGCGCGCCGGCAGCCCGCTCGCGGGCGCGCGCGCGGCCGAGGTGCAGCGCGCGGTGGAGGAGAGCCCGCAGGGGCAGTTCCTGGCCTTCGGCGGCCCCTTCGACGGCCTGGCCGAGGCCGCCGCCGCGGTGCGCGAGCTGGCCGCGCGCGACGACGCCACCTTCGCCGAGGCGGCCGACACCGCAGCGCGCTTCGCCGAGGCCGAGCGCGCGCTGGCGCCGTACCGCCGCCTGCTGGACCTGTGGGTGAGCCGCGCCTTCGGCAACCGGCGCGCGGAGGAGGTGGCCACCCTGCACGCGGCGGAGGTGCTGGCGGGCGGGGCGCGCCTCGGCGCCGCGCAGCGCGAGGCGCTGGAGCGCGCGGCGGAGCTCGCGCGGGCGCACCGCTTCTTCCACTGGGACCTGGAGCTCCCCGAGGCGTTCGGCGACCCGGCGCGCGGCGGGGGCGGCGAGGCCGGCTTCGACGCGGTGGTGGGCCGCCCCCCGGCCGCGCGCGGCGAGGCGCTCGCGGCGCTCCGGCCCCACCTGGCGGCCGCCTTCGCCGAGGTGCACGAGGGCTCGGCCGACGCGGGCGCCTACTTCTACCGCCAGGCGCTCGACCTGCTGCGCCGTAGGGGGCGCACCGCCTTCGTGGTCCCCAACCGCTGGGTGCGCTCGGGGGCCGGCGAGGGGCTCCGGCGCTACCTGGCCGAGCACGCGCGGATGGAGACGGTGGTGGACTTCGGCCACGCCCCCGTGCTGCCAGACGGCGAGTTCTCGCCCTGCGTGGTGGTGGTCGGCCGCCCCGAGGCGAACGGCGGCGCGCGCGAGGGGCGCGACACCCGCGTGGCCGTGGTCCCCCCCGAGGCCGCCGGGGCGGGGCTCGGCGCCTGGGTGGCCGGGCACGCCCACGCCGTCCCCCAGGCGCGCTTCGGGGCCGGGCCGTGGAGCCTGGAGCCGCAGGCCGTGGAGGCGCTGCTGCGCAAGCTCCGCGACGGGGGCATCGCGCTGCGCGACTTCGCCGGGAGCGCGCCGGTGGCCGGCGTCCGCACGGGGCTCAACGAGGCGTACGTGGTGGACGGCGCCGCGCGCGAGCGGCTCGTGCGCGAGCACCCGGGGGCCGAGCCGCTGCTCCGGCCGTACCTGCGCGCGCAGGAGGCCGGGCGCTGGGCTCCGGGGTGGGCGGGGCTCTGGATCGTCCTGCTGGAGTCGGGCGAGCGGCGCCGCTGGCCGTGGACGGGGCTCTCCGACCCCGAGGCCGAGCGGGCGTTCCGGGGGGCGTACCCCTCGCTGTACGCGCACCTGAAGCCGCACGAGGACCGCCTGCGGCTCCGGCAGGACCAGGGGCAGCACTGGTGGGAGCTGCGCGCAGGCCCTCCCCCCGGGCTGCTCGAGGCGCCCCGGCTGGTCTACCCCGACGTGGCCTGGTGCGCCGCCTTCGCCCTGGACCGCCACGCCCACGTGGCCGGGGGCGGCCTCTGTTTCGTCCCCGGCGATTCGCCCTGGCTGCTGGCGGTGCTCAACTCGCCCGTGCTGTGGACCTACGCGTGGAGGAGCGCCGGCCACGGGCGCGACGAGGCGGTGCGCCTGACCGGGCCGCTGGTGGAGACGCTCCCCGTCCCCGAGCCCACGCCCGCCATGGAGGACGAGGCCGCGGGCGCCGTGGAGCGGCTGGTGGAGCTCACCGGCGAGCGCAGGACGCTGGCCGCCGAGCTCCTGCAGTGGGTGCGCGCCGAGTACGGCGTGGCCCAGCCCGGCGCCCGGCTGGAGGCGTTCGCCGACCTCTCGGCGGGCGACTTCGTGGACGAGGTGAAGCGGCGCCGCCCCCGGAAGGCCGACCCGCTCACCCCGCGCGAGGTGGGGATGCTGCGCAACGCGCACGCCGAGTACGCCCCCCGGCTCACCGCCGTGCACGCGAAGGCGGCCGGGCTCGAGCGGCGCCTGGGGCAGCTGGTCGAGCGCGCCTGGCGGCTCACCCCCGACGAGGTGGAGCTGGCGGGGGCGGCCGCTCCGCCGCGCACGCCGCGGGGCGCTGAGCGGTGAGCGCCGCCCCTGCCGGAGCGCGCCTGTGCGGCATCCGTGCGCCACGACTCTGGTCAGACGGGCCCGTCGGGGGTACTTTATGGCCGGAAACGCGGTCTCCCTTCCCGATGTCCGCGGGTGCCTGCCCGCGTCCCACCCCCGGAGCGCAATGAAGGCTTTCCCGCCGCACCGCAGCACGCGGCGCACGCGGCCCTCGTACGTGGCCGCGCCGCCGCTCACCCGCCCCGACGACGCCGCCGAGGGCGCCGACGTCATGGCCGAGGTCCCCGGGCCCGCGGGCGTGCTCCTCTTCGGCGCCCTGCGCGACTTCATGCTGTGGGTGGAGACCCCGGCCGGCGAGCGGAAGGGGCTCTTCGCCTACGGCGCCGGGGTCCTGCGCCGCGAGGCGGTGGCCGCGGCCGCCCCCGACCAGGAACTGTGGGGGCCGCTGCTCTCGCTGGCGCAGATGACCGACGCCCCCGAGGCCGCCGACCCCGGGCGGCTGGCGTACGCGTGCCGCGCCGTGGCCCGCTGGGCGGAGCGCCGGGGCGCGCCCGGCACCCGGCTGGCCTTCGCGCAGGCGGCGGCGCTGGCGCTGCCCAGCGACCCGAAGCTGGCGCTGGACACGGCGCGCCTGGCCCGCGACCTGGCGCGCCACGCCCCGGCCGAGACCTGGTTCCGCGCGGCGATCAAGCTGGCCCGGCGCCGCGACTGGGAGAGCTACGCCTGGGGGTTCATCGGCCTGGGCGTCCTCTACATCCGCACCGGCAACTACCCGGCGGCCCAGACGGTGATCGGGCGCGCGCTGCGCACCTCGGTCAAGCGCCGGATGCGCCCGCTGCAGGCCTCCGCCCACCACCACCTCTTCAACCTGCTGGTCGACGCCAGCCGGCTGCGCGAGGCGTACGAGCACGCCCGCGCCGCGCTGCAGGCGTACGACGCCGACAACCCCAACCTCCCCGTCCTGGCCCACGACCTGGGACGCTACTGGCTGGTCGTCGGCCGCCACGACCGCGCGGTCCCGGTGCTGGAGGCGGTCGCGCCCCGGCTGGACCAGCCGACGCGCATGGTGGCGACCGCCAACCTCGCGCACGCCGCCGCCCGCTCCGGCGATCGCTCGAGGTACGAGGCGGCCCGCGAGCAGGCGCTCGGGATGGCCGAGACGTATGCCGCGGGCGCACGCGCCGCCGAGGTCCTCACGATCCTGTCGTGGGCCGACGCGGAAGCGCGCGAGTGGGGCCGCGCCGAGGAGCTGGCCCGGCGCGCGCAGATGCTGGCCACGGCACGCGGCGAGTCCGACGTCCGCATCCTGGCGGAGCAGCATCTCGAGCGGGTACGGGACCGCCGCGCCGCCGAAGCGCCGGTCCGCGAGCCCGAGACCGCGGGGAGCGGCCGCTTCGCCGACCGGCTCGCGCGCGAGCTGGTGCGGACCCTCGCCCCCGCCTGACCGGTTTGCGCCTCCCCGGGGCCGGCTCTGCTCAGGGAGTCGAACTGGTCCCGTCGCTGCGCCCTCCTCCGCCGCCCCAGCCGATGTTGGCGGCCGCGCCGTCCGAAGCCTGCAGCGACGGGCCGGTGACGCTCTCCGAACAGGCGGCGAGCAGGAGCGCGAGCGTGGCGATGCCGAAAGCGTGACGGACCCTCATGGTTCTCCTCCGGGCGTGTGGCCGTGAGTTACGGGTGGGAAGGAAGGCGTGGTAAGGTGCCGCGTTTTTGTGCGCAGCGTCAAGACGTGTCGTAAAAACTACCCCCTTGGCGTCCTAACATGCGGATCGTCGTCCGGCCGTTGTACCTTCTTCACCCGAGCGACGAGCTGCGGGAGCGGCTGGCCGGGATTGAGGGGGAGCTGTTCCGGCTCTTCCGACTGGCCGACTGGCGTGCGCTGCGCCTGGCGCTGCACCGCTCCCCCGCCACGGCCGTCTCGGTGGTGGACCCGCACGACCCGGCCCGGCCGGGGCAGCTGGCCGCGGAGTTGCGCGAACTGCTGGAAGAGCTCCCCTCGGCCACGGTGCTGGCGGCGCTCCCGCTGGGCGCGGCCGACGCGGAGAAGCTGCGCACGCTGCTGGACTGGGGCGTGGCCGACGTGATCGCGCTGGGGCGCGAGGACACGCCGGCGGCCCTGGAGCGGCGCATCCGCCTGGTGCAGGGCCGCGCGGTGCACCGGGTCCTCCGCCGCGCGCTCCCCCGCGGGGTGCCCAGCCGGGCGCGCGCGCTGCTCACGACGGCGGCCGAGACGGTGGCCGCGGGGGGCCAGGCGCCCGAGCTGGCGGCGGCGCTGGGGGTCACCGAGCGCACGGTGCCGCGCTGGTGCGAGCGCGCCGACCTCCCCCCGCCGCGGCGGCTGCTGGCGTGGCTGCGCCTGCTGATGGCGGCCGAGCTGCTGGACGACCCCGGCCGCACGGTGGCCTCCATCGCGCAGGCGTGCGGCTACGCCAACGAGGTGAGCCTGAAGGCGGCGCTCCGGCAGTTCATGGGCGCCCCGCCCACGGAGCTGCGCCGCCGGGGCGCCTTCGAGACCGCCGCCCGCGCCTTCGCCGCCGAGCTGTTCGAGCTGCGCGAGGCGGCCCGGACGCGGGGGAAGCCGGAGAAGACGTGGCTGAACTGAAGTCCTGAGTGCTGAGTCCTTAGTGCCTCAGTCCTCAGTACAGTACCGGGGTGCGGCTCGGGCTCGACTCGAAAGAACCGGATCGGGGAGGTCTCCGCGGAAGGGACTTCCCCGCTTTTCGTGTCCGCGATTTCCCCGGCGCGCCGGGCGGCCGCGCGCGGACACCGCGCTTAGACGACCGGAAGCGCCTGGAGTAACGCAGCGAGGGGGAACGGTCCGCACGTCCGGCAACGGAGACCGGCGGCCCGACAGCGGCCGCCGGTCGTCGCTCGCGGTCCTGGAATCCTGTCCGGGGGCGGTGCATCGGGTCCGCGGGGGAACGCGCGCGAGGCGGTTGGTCTCGGGAAGGGAGGATGAAAAATCCTCGGACCAGGGGGACCCGAGGCTTCATGATAGGGCACGCAGCCCGATCAGCAAAGGCCCACGTGCGATTTCGAGTGGACAAACCTTGGGCAGCCGTTCGTCCGGCGCGAGGCGGCGAAGCCCCGCGGGGAGCCGCCGGCACGCCTTTCCACCCCCGCGCGCGGCGAACGTAAGGACAAGGAGCGGTTGGAGTTGCGCGGTTGGAGCCTCGCGGGTTGCGGAGGCGTTCCGTGGTCCCGGCGAGTGGTGTTCACGCGCTCGCGATCCAGGCACTCGCATCGGGTGCGTGACGAGACCCGCGTGAGGGATGCGCGCCCGGAGGGCCGGGACGCCGCCGCCACAGGGGTATCGTGGCGGCGGTGGCCCGGCGCCGTTGGGCACGGTCGTATCGTGCCCCACGGCGCGCGCAGCCCGGCCCGGAGCGCAGCGGAGGGAGACGCTCAAACCAAAAGTGCGAAAGTGCTGAGTGCGAAGTGCGAAAGTAACTGCGATTCAGTCACTCTCGCACTTTCGCACTCAGCACTCGCCGTTCACTCCGCCCGGAGCGCCACCATCGGGTCCACGCCGGCGGCGCGGCGGGCGGGGAGGTAGCTGGCCAGGACGGCCGCCGCCGCCAGCACCCCCGCCACCGCCGCGAACACCCGCGGGGCGGAGGGGTCCACGCCCGCCAGCATGCCATGCTGCATCCCGCGGGCGACGGCCAGCGCCCCCACCGCGCCGAGCGCCACCCCCGCCAGCGCCAGCCTGAGGCCCTGCCCCGCGAACAACCGCAGCACGTCGGCGCGCGCGGCGCCCAGCGCCATGCGCACGCCGATCTCGTGGGTGCGCTGCGCCACGCCGTACGCCACCACGCCGTACACGCCCACGGCCGCCAGCACCAGCGCCACCGCCCCCAGCGCGCTGAGCAGCCAGCCGACCACCCGGAAGGGGAACATGCTCTCCGCGACCCGCTCGCGCATGGTGAGCACGTCGTAGACGGGAAGCCCCGGGTCCAGCGCCGCCACCGCGCGCCGCACGGCGGCCGTCACCTCGGCCGGGTCGCCCGCGGTGCGCAGCGCCAGGAAGGCGGTGGGCTGGCCGAGCTGGAGGAAGGGCGTGTAGATGTACGCCTTGCCCTGGGTGGCCGTGCGCAGGTCGGAGATGTCGCCCGCCACGCCGACGATCTCGCGCCAGGGGTTGCCGTCGCCCTCCACCCGCACCCGCCGGCCGATCGGGTTCTCGCCGGGGAAGGCGCGCCGGGCGAAGTCGGCGCTCACCACCGCCACCGGGGGCGAGCCGATGCGGTCGCGGTCGCCGAAGGCGCGCCCCGCCGCCAGCGGCACCCCCAGCGCGGCGAAGTACCCCGGCGAGACGCCCCGGTACTCGGCGCGCGGCGCCAGCCCGGGCGGGGGCGGCGGGCGCCCCTCCACCTCCAGCGTCACGGGCCCGCCCTCGCCCGACATCGGCACCCCGGTGGCCAGGCCCGCCGCGCGCACGCCGGGGAGCGCCTGCAGCCGCTCGAGCAGGCGCGCGTGGAAGAGGGACGCCGCCGTGTCGGTGGGATAGTCGCCCTGGGGGAGGGTGACGCGCATGGTGAGGAGCCGCTCCTCCTGGAACCCCCAGTTGCGCCGCGCCAGCGCCACGCCGGTGGCGATGCTGAACCCGGCGGCGGTGAGCAGCACCAGCGCGAGCGCCACCTCGCCCACCACCAGCGCCGCGCGCGTCCTCGCCCGGCCGCCCCCGCGCGCCACCCCGGGCCCGCCCTCGCGCAGCGCCGGCTGCAGGTGCCGCCCCGTGGCCGAGAGCGCGGGGAGGAGCCCGAAGAGCACGCCGGTGAAGAGCGACACCCCGCCCGCGAAGGCCAGCACCGCCCCGTTCACCCGCGCGTCGCGGAACTGCGGGACGAAGTCGAAGTACGTCGCCGGCAGCGCGGCCTCCAGCGCGCCGCTGGCCCAGGTGGCGATCAGCACCCCCAGCCCGCCGCCGGCCAGCGCCAGCAGCAGGCTCTCGGTGAGGAGCTGGCGCACCAGCCGCCCGCGCCCGGCCCCCAGCGCCGCCCGCACCGCCAGCTCCCGCCGCCGGGCGCCCCCGCGCGCCAGCAGCAGCCCCGCCACGTTGGCGCAGGCGATCAGCAGCACGAACGCCGACGCCGCCATCAGCGAGATCAGCATCTGGTTGAAGCCCTCCAGCAGCCCCGCGCGGACCGGGCGCACGTCCACCGTCCACCCCGCGTTGGTCTCCGGGTGCTCCGTCGCCAGCTGCCGCGCGATGGCGCCCAGCTCGGCCGCCGCGTCCCCGGGCGAGGCGCCGGGGCGGAGCCGCCCCACCACGCGCGCCCAGTGCCCGCGGCGGTCCTGCAGGTCGGCCGCGTCCAGCGCCAGCGGGAGCCAGACGTCGCTCGCCTGGGGGAAGCGGAACTCCGCCGGCATCACGCCCACCACCGTGTACGGCTCCCCGTCCAGCCGCACGGCGCGCCCCACGATCCGCGGGTCGGCGCCGAAGCGGGCGCGCCAGAACGCGTGGCTGAGCATCACCACGCGCGCGCCGCCGGGCCGGTCCTCGCCCGCGGCGAAGGTGCGGCCCACGGCCGCACGGGCGCCCAGCACCCGGAAGAGGTTGGCGGAGACCGCGAAGGCGCGCAGCCGCTCGGGGTCGCCCGCGCCGCTCAGGTTGGCGGTGGCGTAGTCGTAGACCGCCCACTCGGCCACCGAGCGGCTGCGCGCCCTCCACTCGGCGAAGTTCCCCGGCGCCACCTCCACGTTCTCGAGCCCGGCGCGGGGGTTGTCCTCGGTGAAGACCACCAGCTCGTCGGCGCGCGCGAAGGGCAGGGGCGCCAGCAGCACCGCGCGCACCGCCGTGAAGATCGCGGTGGTCCCCCCGATCCCGAGCGCCAGCGTGGCGACGGCCGCCAGCGTGAACCCCGGCGAGCGCGCCAGCGTCCGCGCCGCGTAGCGAATGTCCTGCAGCAGCGTGTCCATGCGATCACCCTGCGTGATTTGCGAGGAATCGATTGCAAACTGCGGAAAAGCGAACAGCAACTGCTGGTCTGGGCGTGTCCCTCCCCTGCGCTCCGGGCCGGGCTGCGCGCGCCGTAGGGCACGATACCACTGTGCCCAACGGCGCCGGGCCCCGGTCGTGCCAAACCCCCGGCACGCCCGTGTCCGGCCCTCCGGGCGCGCATCCCTCACGCGGGTTTGGTCTCGCGAAGCGTCTTGCGGTCGTAGGGGCGAGCATGCGAGTCCGAGCACAGGCGGCATCGGCGCAAGAGGCCGCCTACCGCGCATGTACTGGCATCCGCCGGTCGAGGCATGCCTCGACCCTACGAGAACCCCGCTCCTACGCGCCGAACCCCGTCGAGTACCCTCTCCCGAAGTTGGGAGAGGGTGGCGGCTCTAAGGCCGCCGGGTGAGGGCCCCACCGCCGCGCCAATCTCTCCGTCAATGGTCAGGACCAACCCGGCACTCTCGCACTCTCGCACTTTCGCACTCTCGCACTTGCCGTTCACTCGCTCCTGAGCGCCACCATCGGGTCCACCCGCGCCGCCCGGGCCGCGGGGAGGTAGCTCGCCAGCGCGGCCGTCCCCAGGAGCAGCGCCGTCGCCAGCGCGAACGCGAGCGGGTCCGACGGGCTCACGCCGTAGAGGAGCGAGGAGACCAGCCGCGTGAGCCCGAACGCCGCCGCGACCCCCACCGCGGCGCCCGCCCCCGCCAGCGCCAGCCCCCGCGCCAGCACCAGGCGGATCACGCTGGCGCGCGTGGCGCCCAGCGCCATGCGCACCCCCAGCTCGTGCGTGCGCTCCACCACCAGCCACGCCAGCACTCCGAAGATCCCCACCGCCGCCACCACCAGCGCCAGCGCCCCGAAGAGCGACACCAGCGTGGCCGCCAGCCGCTCCTGCGCCGTGGCCACCCCGATGTGCTCCTTCAGCGTGCGCACCTCGAAGACGGGCACCCGCGGGTCGAGGGCGGCCACCTCGCGCCGCACCGCCGCCGCCAGCTCCGCCGGGTCGCGCCGCGAGCGCACCAGCAGCGTCATGGTGGGCCGCCAGCTCTGCAGCACGCTGAACCAGGCGTTCGCCCGCGGCTCCTCGCGGAGCGTCCGGTACTTCCCGTCGCGCGCGATGCCGACGACCTCGACGGAGGGCGCCGTGGAGTCCGTCCCCAGCACGATGCGCTGTCCGACGGCGTTCCCGTTCGGCCAGTAGCGCTTCGCCATGGTCTCGTTGACCACGGCCACGCGCGGCGCCCCCTCGCGGTCGGCGGGGGTGAAGTCGCGCCCGCGCACGGGGATGTCGAGCGTGGCGAAGTACCCCGGCGCCACCACGTTCAGGTCGAACGACACCAGCTCGTCGCCCGCGGGCGTGTAGCCGGGGATGGTGACGCCGCTCACGTTGCTCCCGCCCGGGTTGGGCGTGATCGTGGTCGCCAGCGAGGCCGCGTCCACGCCCGGCTCCGCGCCGACGCGCTCCAGCAGCTCCGCGTAGAACCGCCGCCCGCGCTCGGGCTCCCACCCCGTCCCCTCCAGGTCCACCGAGGCCAGCAGCACGCTCCGCGCGCCGTAGCCCAGGTCGGTGTGCTCCAGGTTGCGCAGCGTTCTCACCAGCAGCCCCGCGCCGGCCAGCAGGACCACGGCGAGCGCCACCTGCCCGGCCACCAGAAGCCCCCGCAGCCCCAGCCGGGCCGGGCCGCCCGCGCGCGCGTCGGCCTTGAGCGCCGACACCAGCTCCGGCCGCGAGGCGCGCAGCCCCGGGACCAGGCCCAGGACGAGCCCCACCAGCAGCGAGACGGCGAGGGTGAAGCCCAGCACGCGCGCGTCCGGCCCCGTGTCCAGCCGCACCGGCACCCCCGAGGGCGGCGGGAAGCGCAGCAGCAGGTTCCCCGTCCAGATCGCCACCAGCAGCCCCGCCGCCCCGCCGAGCCCCGCCAGCAGCAGGCTCTCGGTGAGGAGCTGGCGGACGATGCGCCCCCGCCGCGCCCCCAGCGAGGCGCGGATCGCCAGCTCGCGGCGGCGCGCCGCCGCCCGCGCCAGCAGCAGGTTCGCCACGTTGGCGCAGGCGATCAGCAGCACGATGGCCACCGTGGCCAGCAACAGGTACAGCGGCTTCTCCGTGCCGCTCAGCAGGTAGCCGTAGCCGCGCGCGCCGGGCTCCACCAGCATCCGCCAGCCCGCCACCACCGAGTCGCGCTGGGCCATGCCGCGCTGCACCCCCTGGAGCGCGGCCTGCGCCTGCGCCAGGGTGACGCCCGGCGCCAGCCGCCCGACCACGTTCAGCCAGCTGATATTCGATTCGTCGAGGTAGACCTGGTCGGGCGCCGTGGCGAGGACGCGCTGCGCCTCCAGTGGGATCCAGAGCGCCGGGGCGGTCCCGCGCACCATCCCGCGGAACCCCTCCGGCGCCACGCCGGCCACGGTGAACGGCTTCCCGTTGAGCGACACCGCGCGCCCCACCACGCCCGGGTCCGCCCCGAAGCGCCGCGTCCACAGCTCGTGCGAGAGCACGGCCTCCGTCGCCGCGCCCTCGCCGGGGACGAAGCCGCGCCCCAGGGCGGGCCGCACGCCCACCACCTGGAAGTAGTCGGGCGAGACGATCTCGCCCTCCAGCCGCACCGCGCCGCCGCCCGTGGCCAGGTTCAGCGGCTGGGGCGAGAACGCCGCCATCCCGCTGAAGGCGCGCGTGCCGCCGCGGAATTCCAGGAAGCGGGGGTGGCTGAAGTTGGGGGTGACGCCCGCCTCGCCGCGCTCCACGGTGACGAGCGCCAGGCGGCCGGGCTCGTCGACGGGGAGGGGGCGCAGGAGCGCCGCGTCGATGGCGCTGAAGATCGCCGTGTTGGCGCCGATGCCCAGCGCCAGCGAGAGGATGGCCGCCAGGGTGAACCCGGGGCTCTTCACCAGCGCGCGGGCGGCGTAGCGGAGGTCCTGGAGCAGCGTGTCCATGGAGGTGCGCCGTGGAGGGGAAGCCGGGACCGCAGGACGTCAGGTGGGAAAGGGAAGCCTCGTGCCTCCTGCCGCATTCCTCCAACCGCTTGTCGGTCAATCAGATGGGATTCAGCCCGCTCCGCTCGTCCTGTGCGGACGTGGGAAACCGTGTCCCGGAAGCGGACAGGCGGGCGCACTTGCAGGGCAGGTTTCGGCAGAGTATTCCGGCTTCCCGCGTTGTACCGAATCCACAAAACAGCAAGCCTCACGCAGAGGAAGCAGAGGTAGCAGAGAGGAACACCGCGAGCGATGTGTTCTCTGCTAACTCTGCTTCCTCTGCGTGAGAAGAGTCTTTACCGAGCTTTCGTGGTCCCGTTCACTCGCTGCGGAGCGCCACCATCGGGTCCACCCGCGCCGCCCGCCGCGCCGGCATCCAGCAGGCGAAGAGCGCCACCGCGGCCAGCGCCAGCGGCATGGCGACGAACGTCACCAGGTCCGTGGCGCTCACGCCGAAGAGCACGCCCGACATCAGCCGCGCGATCGCCAGCGCGCCCAGGAGCCCCGCGCCCACGCCGGCCGCGGCCACCACGGCGCCCTGGCGCATCACCATGCGCACCACGTCGGCCGCGCGCGCGCCCAGCGCCATGCGGATGCCGATCTCGTGCACCCGCTGCGACACGGCGTAGGCCATCACCCCGTACACGCCCACGCCCGCCAGCAGGAGCGCCACCCCGCCGAAGGTGCCGAACAACTCGCCCCACAGCCGCGACGGCCAGTTGGACCAGCGCCGCACCTCGTCCATCGTCCGCAGGCTGTAGACGGGCACCGTGGGGTCCAGCTCGCGCACGGCGCGCCTGAGCGGCCCCGCCAGCGCCGCCGGGTCGCCGTGCGTGCGCACCAGCAGCGCCATCTCCTGCCACGGCAGCCGCGCGTACGGCAGGTGCACCTGCAGGCGCGACTGCGGACCCAGGTTGTCGACCTCGTCGTAGAGGATGGACGGCGCCACCCCCACCACGGTGAGCCAGGGCGCGTCGCCGCCGAAGGTCCCCAGCCGGACGCGCTTCCCCAGCGGGTCCTGCCCCGGCCAGAGCCGCTCGGCCACCTCGCGGCTCACGATGGCCGCCGTCGCCGCGGTGTCCATCGCCTCCTGCGCCGTGAAGTCCCGCCCCGCCACCAGCGGCCGGCCGAGCGCGCGGAAGAGCCCGGGGGTGGTGGCCCCGAACCCCACCACCAGCTCCTCGCCCGGCGCCACCGGCTGCCCCTCGGCCACCACGGAGGTCCCCGGCAGGCCGTCGGACGAGGGGAGCGCCACCGGCGCCGCCGCCGCGGCCACCCCGGGGAGCCGCCCGGCGCGCTCCACGGCCTGGGCGAAGTACGCCGCGCGCGCCGCCGGCTCCTGGTAGCGCGGCCCGGTGAGGAACGCCTGCACGGTGAGGAGCCGCTCCGTCTCGAAGCCCAGGTCGGCTTTGCTCGCGGCCACGAAGGAGCGGATCATGAGCGCCGCCCCCACCAGCAGCATCAGCGAGAGGGCGATCTCGCCCGCCACCAGCGCGTTGCGCATCCGCGCGTGCCCCGCCCCGGCCAGGCCGCGCCCGCCCTCCTTGAGCGTCGACTGCAGGTCGGTGCGCGACGCCCGGAGCGCCGGAAAGACGCCGAAGACGATCCCCGTCCCCACCGAGAGCGCCGCCGTGTAGGCCAGCACCCGGGCGTCCACCCCGAAGCGCATCCAGTACGGCAGCTCCTCGGGGATGCGCGACAGCACCCAGTCCAGCCACCACACCGCGACGAGGACGCCGAGCGTGCCGCCCAGGAGCGCCACCAGCACGCTCTCGGTGAGGAGCTGGCGCACCAGGCGGCCGCGCCCCGCCCCCAGTGCCGCGCGCACGGCGATCTCGCGGCGGCGCACGGTGGCGCGCGCCAGCAGCAGGTTGGCCACGTTGGCGCAGGCGATCAGCAGCACGAAGCCCACCGCGCCCAGCATCAGCGTCAGCATGGTGCGCAGCGTGCCGTCCACCACGTCGCTGCGGTAGGGGAGCACCACGGCCGTCCACCCGGCGTTCGTCTCCGGGTGCTCCTCGGCCAGCCGGCGGGAGACGGCGGCCACCTCGGCCGCGGCGCGCTCCGCCGTGGCCCCGGGCCTGAGCCGCCCCAGCGCCCACACGTAGCGCTCGCTGCGCGCCTCGTCGCCCCCGGCGCGGATCGGCACCCAGGCCATGGCCCGCTCGGGGAAGCGGAAGCGGGGCGGCATCACGCCGATCACGGTGCGCGGCTCGCCGTCGACCAGCACCTTCTTCCCCACCACCGTGCGCAGCCCGCCGTAGCGCCGCCGCCAGAGCTCGTGCGAAAGGACGATCACCCGCTCGGCGTCCGGCCGGCCGTCCTGCGGGAGGAAGCCGCGCCCCAGCACCGGCCGCGCGCCGATCAGCCCGAAGGTGTTGGGGGTGACGGCGTACCCCCCCACGAGCTCCGCCTCGCGCTCGTCGGCGATGGCCAGCGAGCGCTCGTACCCGCCCGCGACGTCGGCCAGCGAGAGCGCGTGCGCCTTCCAGTCCATCAGGTCGGCCATCGACACGTTGGACTCGCCGATCGCCTGCCTGGGGTTGGCGGCGTGAATGGCCACCACCTCGTCCGGCCTCTCGAAGGGGAGCGGACGCAGGAGGATGGCGTTCACCACGCTGAAGATGGCGGTGTTGACGCCGATCCCCAGCGCCAGGCACACCACGGCCGCGGCGGTGAAGCCGCGGCTGCGGGAGAGCGTGCGGACGGCGTAGCGCAGGTCCTGGAGCAGGGTCTCCATCTGCGGAGGCCTCGGAAGGGGGTGAAAGGGGGAGGAGGGAAAGTCCGCGCCGCCCGCGCTCCCCTGCCTGCGGAGGGCGGGCGGCGGGCGGCCGGGGAGCTACTTCCGCAGCCAGGAAGCGGCGATCCAGACCAGAAGCGCGCCGGCGGGGAGGCAGGTCACGCCGACGAAGGCGTCCTGGAAGGAGGGGTCGTGGGTCAGCGAGAGCAGCCCGACGGCGCCCAGGAGCACCAGGTACGCGGCGACGAGGCCCACGCCCAGGCGGAAGCTGCCGGGGATCTGCCGGTCCGAGGGCGACGCGATGGCGAGCATTGCGAGAACTCCAGAGGTAGGGATCGGTAGGTGGATCGCGGGGCGGCGACTCCCGTCCCCGTTGCTCCTCTACGATGGAAGTAGCACGCCAGCCGGCGTCGTATCGTAAGTCTATGGCATTCAACGAGATGGAGATCGGAGAGCTTGCCGCCGATGTGCGCTGCCGGGAATCCCCGTCCCGGAATCGGACACCTGCGGGACGCGAGTGGTCAGAAGACGGCGTCATACCGGATTCCAGGAATCAGTGTGCAATCCGGTCCTCTCGCGAACCATGTCATTCCGAGCGGCGCCGCAGCACCGATCCGAATTTCACACCTCCGCTGGGCGGCGCCCGAGGAATCTACTCATACCAAATCTGTCGATTCAGTGTGCATTTACTTGAAACGTGGAATGTCATCCTGAGGGGAGCCTAAAGCGACCCGAAGGATCTGCGGGTTGAATGCGAGCGTGAGTCGGGCTGACGCTCACGACCCACCCGCAGATCCTTCAGTCGCTGGGGCTCCTTCAGGATGACATTCCTGGTTGGGTGCAAAATGCACAATCAGTTTCGGGATCTGGTATAACAGAGTCAGCAGAGGAAACAGAGGGGTTCTCTGCTGACTCTGCTGACTCTGCGTGAGGCTTTGGGTTTTCAGGATTTCCGCCGCCGCGCGGAAGCCCTCACCGCGCGCCGGCCAGGTCCCGCACGGCGCCGGCCAGCATCCGCACCTTCGCCGCGTCGGAGGAGCCGGCGGCGTAGCCTTCCACCTGCGCGGCGAGCTGCGTGAGCGCGGTCCGCCGCGCCGCGCCCGAGGCGCCCTCGGCACTGCTCAGCGCCTGCCGCACGCTCGTGATCCGCGCCGCCGCCAGGCCGTTGGAGCGCTGGAGCTGGTCCACGTAGGCGCGCGCCAGCGCGAACGTCGGCGGCCAGACGAACTTCGGCTGCGACTGCACGTTCAGGTAGTCCAGGCGCACCGACTTCGCCGCGTCGATCTCGTTCTGCGACAGGTGCTCGCTGGGCGCGAGCTCGAAGACGTCGAGCCCGCGGCCGATCTCGGAGCTCACGATCACCCCGTTGTACCAGTACGCCGACCAGCTCCCGCCGTTGCCGATCCGGGTGGAGTCCACCGGGCCGCGGTCGAAGAAGGCGATCTCGCGCGGGTGCGCGGCGTCGGTCCAGTCGAAGACCGAGATGCCGCCCTGGTACCACGCCTGCACCATCACGTCGCGCCCGGGGATGGGGATCAGCGAGCCGTTGTGGGCCACGCAGTTCTCCTGCGGGGTCTGCGGCGCCGGGAGCTTGTAGTAGCTCTGGAAGCGCATCTTCCCGTCCTGGAGCGTGAAGATGGCGTCCGCCCCCCACTCGCGCCGGTCGGTGGCGCGGCACTTCGGCGCGCCGCCGCCGCCCCACTCGTCGCTGAAGAGGATCTTGGTGCCGTCGTTGTTGAACGTGGCCGAGTGCCAGTAGGAGAAGTTCGAGTCGGCCACCGCGTCCAGGCGCACCGGGTTGGCCGGGTCGCGGATGTCCAGCAGCAGGCCGTAGCCGCCGCAGGCGCCGCCGGCCAGGCCGAGCGCCGGGTACACGGTGATGTCGTGGCACTGCGAGGGCCCGGTGTGCGGCTCGTCGGCGCCGATCATCCGGTCGACGATCCCCTGGATGGTGCCGCGCAGCTGGGCGCTGTCGGCCGCGGTGGGCGCCCCGGTGCCGCCGCGCGCCTTCACGATCTGGTCCAGCATCTGCGCGACGAACTCGTCCGGCGCCACGTACTCCATCCCCTGGATGGTGACGGTGTACCCGCCCGCGGCCCGGGCGCGGGCGGCCTCCTCCCGGGCCTCGGCGATGTCCTGGGGCATCTCGCCGTGCTCCGGCGGCGCCGCCAGCCCCTGGAAGATGCGCGGCGAGCTGACGATGGCCGCCTGCCCGGGGTTGGCCAGCGGCACCTTGATCACCTCGATGCGGAAGAGCGCCGAGGCGGGGTTCTGCTCGGGCGGCGCGTCCACGCACCCCTGCAGCTCGCCCGCCGAGCGCACGGGCGCCGACCCGGAGACGTAGACGTAGACGTTCGCCCGGTCGTCCGGGTCCTCCAGCACGGTGTGCGTGTGCGAGCCGCGGCACGTCTGCACGTTGGCGACGTTCCTGGGGTTCGCCGGGTCGCTGATGTCGAAGATGCGGATCCCCCGCAGCCGGTCCCTGCTGACCGTGTCCTGCACTCCCTGGGTGCCGCAGTCCAGGCGCCCCTCCAGCCCCTCGCCCGAGACGAAGAGCAGGTTGCGGTAGACCGAGACGTCGCTCTGCGAGGCCGGGCAGACGAACCCGCGCACCAGGGTGGGCCGGCGGGGGTTGGAAATGTCCCAGATCTGCCAGCCGCCGTAGTTGCCCTGGATGGCCAGGTTGCCGGTGAACGCCAGGTCGGAGTTGGTGTTCTCGCCGAACGGCGCCGGCGAGGGCGTGTTCGAGAGCAGGCGCAGGTTCCACGCGGCCTCGCCTGCGTCGCGCAGTCCCGCGCGCAGGCCCACGCGCGGGTCGGGCCTCGCCTGGGCGTGCGCCGGGGCGGACGAGAGCGCCGCGGCGAGCGCCAGCAGCGGCAGCAGGGCGGCGGCGGAGCGGGACCGGGATTTCACCATGGGGAACTCCAGGGATGAAGAAGAGGAACGAAAGTGGGGAGCGCCCTCCCGCACGCTCCCCCGCTTCGTTCACGATGCGCCGCCGGACGGCGCCCGGTCAAGGCTTTCGCTTCTGGCCAAACCGGGAGAACAAGCGAATGTCATTCTGAGGGAGCCGCCGCGCCGAACCCCGCGAACGCGAAGACGGTCGGCGGCGACCGAAGAATCTACTCGCCCTGCCTGGTGGACCGTGGCGCGCAACTGGCCACGCGTGCGGGTTGGTAGATCCTTCGGTCGCGTCCGACCTCTGGTGTGGAGGAAAGTCTCGCGAGGACGCTCCCTGAATAAAAACTTCCTCCGTCCAGCACTTACGCAGCCCTTCCGTTTCATCTTCCAGGGTCTGCCGAAGGCTGGTGTGAGACTCAGGATGACGTCTCCCGTGGAAACAGGCATCACATCACGTAGAGTCAGCAGAGCCAGCGGAGGGTTCTCTGCTGACTCCGCTGACTCTGCGTGAGAAAAATTCGTCTGCCGGACGCTTCACGGAGCCCGGACGCGCCGCACCGTCCCCGGCGGACCGAGCTCGAACCTGACGCGGCGCGAGGAGGCGGCGAGCGGCCGGTCGGCGCCGTATGCGGTGACGTACCACCGGCCGCCCCGCAGCGAAAGCTCCGGCCCGGTGAGGGAGAACATGCCGGCGAGCGGCGTGAGCTCCACCGTTTTCCGGATCGTGATCGGCCCGGGCTCCTGCGGCACTTCGAGCCACTGGAGGAAGAGGCGGTAGCGGATCGCTTCCCACCCCTCCGTGATCACCACCAGGCGGTAGGTGCCCGAGGCCTGGCCGGCCTTCCAGGCGCCACCGGAGACAACCTCTTCGACGGCCGGATCGATCCGGGCGACGTACGAGGTGTCCCGTTCCTGCGCCGACACCCCGCCGGCGGCGAGACACGCCGCGAAGGCCAGCGCCGCGGGCAGACGATCCATGGCGAGAGACGCCATGGAAGTCCGCCGATCAGGCAACCGCCCCTCGCGGCTCACCGCCGGCCGTCCCGCGGCCCCTCGTCCACCAGGCCGGTGCTGGGGACCGGCTGCGCGGAGCCCTGCACCGAGTACGGCTCGTGCTCGTCGGCCTCGATCACCACCTCCTCCGGCACGTCCCTCTCCCCCACGTCCCGCACCATCGTCACGCAGGCGGCGGCCACCAGGAGCGAAACGCCGCCCAGCAGCACCATGTAGAGCGAGGCGTCGGGGTTGTCCTCGCCGAACGCCAGGCGGATCAGCCGGCCGAAGGTGAGCGAGGCGACGATCTCGGGGATCACGATGAAGAAGTTGAACACGCCCATGTAGACGCCCATCCGCTCCGGCGGCAGCGCCGTGGAGAGGATGGCGTACGGCATCGACAGGATCGACGCCCACGCGATCCCGACCCCCACCATGGTCGCCAGCAGGAGCCAGCGGTCGTGGATCACGTACACGCTCAGCAGCCCCAGCGCGCCGCAGACCAGGGCGGCGGCGTGCGTGGTCTTGCGAGAGGTGGCGGCCGCCAGCTTCGGCAGCGCGAAGGCCACCAGGAAGCAGGTGATGGAGTAGAACGCGAAGGTCAGCCCGCCCCACTCGATCCCCCGGGCGTACAGCTCCGAGTCCGGGTCGGTGGCGCCGAACACGTGCCGCGCCACCGTGGGGACGAAGAACATCCACATGCAGAACAGGCCCAGCCAGGTGAAGAACTGCACCACCGCCAGCTGCTTCATCGTCCGCGGCATGTCGCGGATCGCCGAGCCGATCTCGCCGAACAGGGCCCCGAGCCCGCTCCGCCCGCGCCGGGCCCGGTCGAAGGCGGCCGGGTCCTCGGGGGGGAACTCGGTGGTGGTGAACACCGTCCACAGCACGCAGAGGAGGAAGACCGCCGCGCCCACCTGGAACGAGTACTTCACGGTCAGCGGGATGCCGCTCGCCGTGTTCCCCGTGACCCCCATCGCGCGGAACAGGAAGGGGAGCGCGTTGGCCAGGCTGGCGCCCACGCCGATGAAGAACGACTGCATCACGAACCCGGCGGTGCGCTGGCTGGCGTCCAGCTTGTCGGCCACGAAGGCGCGGAACGGCTCCATGGAGATGTTGATGGAGGCGTCCAGGATCCACAGCAGGCTGGCCGCCATCCACAGCGCGCTGGAGGTGGGCATGAAGAAGAGCGCCACGGAGGCCAGGATGGCGCCGGTGAGGAAGTACGGCCGGCGCCGCCCCAGCCGCCCCCAGGTGCGGTCGGAGAGCGCGCCCACGATCGGCTGCACCAGGAGTCCCGTCACCGGCGCCGCCAGCCAGAGGAGCGGCACCTCGTCGGGCCTGGCGCCCAGCCGCTCGTAGATGGCCGACATGTTGGCGAGCTGCAGCCCCCAGCCGAACTGGATGCCGAGGAAGCCGAAGCTCATGTTGAACATCTGCGCGAAGTTCAGGTGCGGTCTTCTGGTCACGAGGGCCTCGGGCGCCAGGGTCGGGGTGAACGTCGAAGAGACGGCCGTGCTCAGCGCGTGGCGGCGGGGGCGAGGTCCAGGACGCGGACCTCCCGGGGCCCGAGCGTCGGCACGGGGACGTAGCCCTGCACCCGCCCGTCGGCGCCCACCGTGAGCGGCGTGACGGCCGGGCCGCCCAGCAGGTCGGCGAGCGTGTAGCGCCGCCCCGCGGGGAGCGCGCCGGCGGACGAGGAAAGGGCCACGCCCGTGGCCGGCGCCGCGCCCAGGTTGGCCACCACCAGCACCGCGCGGCTGCCGTCGCGCCGCAGGTACGCCGCCACCGCGTCGTTCCCCGTGGCGAGCGGCACCAGGCGGCCGGTCGCCAGCGCGGGGTGGGAGGCGCGCAGGTGCACCAGGCGGCGGTGCAGGTTGAGCAGCGAGCCCGGGTCGCCCTCCTGGGCCTCCACGTTGGCGGTCAGCGAGTCCGGCTGCAGCGGCTCCCACGGCACGCCGCGGGTGAAGCCCGCCGCCGGGCCGCGGCTCCAGTGCATCGGGGTGCGCAGCCGCGGGTCGGGCTTGTCGCCGCTCATCCCGATCTCCTCGCCGTAGTAGAGGAACGGCAGGCCGGGAAGGGTGAGCAGGAGCGTCGCCGCGAGCCTCGCCTTCCCCAGATCGCCGCCGAGCCCCGTCATCGTCCGCTGCTGGTCGTGGTTGCGCAGGAACGGTGAGTAGCGGTACGCGGGGAGCGTGTCCTGCAGCCGCAGGAACCCGGGGAGGAGCCTGGCCGCCGAGCCGTTGTTGACGGCGGTGAAGATGGCGTCCGACAGCTCGAACATGAAGTGCGAGGTGAGCTGGTCGGGGTAGTACGGGAGGATGGCGCCGATGCTGTCCCACACCTCGCCCACGGTGTAGGCGTCGGGCTTCACGCCGCGCACGTGGGCGGCGTAGTCGCGCAGGAAGACGTGCGTGCCGGGCTGGTGCTCCACCTGGGCGCCCCTCCCCGCCTCCACCAGGTGCTTGATGGCGTCCAGCCGGAAGCCGTCGACCCCCATCTCCGTCAGCCAGAAGGTGGCGACCCGCTTCATCTCGGCCACGACGGCGGGGTTCTCGACGTTCAGGTCCGGCATCCCGCTCCAGAACAGCCCGAAGTAGTACTCGTCGCGCACCGGCGACTTGTGCCAGTTGTCGCTTCCCCAGGGGTTCCGCACCCCCGGGTGCTGCGGCGACCACAGGTACCAGTCGCGGTAGGGCGAGCCCGGGTACATCGACGCGTGCTTGAAGAAGGGGTGCTCGCTGGAGGAGTGGTTCAGCACCATGTCCACCAGCACGCGGATGCCGCGCCGGTGCGCCTCGGCCACCAGCCGCTTGAAGTCGTCGTTGCTCCCGTACTCCGGGTTCACCCGGTAGTAGTTGGTGACGTCGTAGCCGTGGTAGCTGGGCGAGGCGGCCACCGGCATCAGCCACACGCAGCGGGCGCCCAGGTCGCGCTGCGTGGCCGGGTCGCCGTCGTTGATGTAGTCGAGCTTCTGGATCAGCCCGTTCAGGTCGCCCACGCCGTCGCCGTCGCTGTCGTAGAACGAGCGGACGAAGATCTCGTAGCAGGTGGCGCCGCGGGTCCACTCCGGAGGCGCGGCGGCGCCCGGCTGCGCGGCGGCGGGGGTGGCGCAGGCGGCGAGCGCGGTGCAGGCCGTGGCGAGGGCGGTGCGGCGCATGGACGTCCTTTCGCTGGAATCGGTGCCGGCGAACAGCCACTGGTAGGCGGCCGGGAACTCCCGCCGCCAGAACCACTCGGAGTGCGTCCCGTCGGCGCGGACGACGGAGCTGACCTCGGCGCCGGCGGCGAAGCCCGCCGCCACGAGGGTCTCGATCATCCGGCGCTGGTCGCGCACGTACACCTCCGGGGTCTCCCCCTCGCGCGCGCCGGTGACGAAGTAGAAGCGCTGGCCGGGCAGCCGCGGCCGGGCGCGGCGGGCGAAGGCGAAGACGGAGTCGGCCGCGAACCAGAGCGCCGGGGAGAAGACGCCCGCGCGGCCGAACACCTCCGGGTACTTGAGCGCGGCGTAGAGCGAGATCAGCCCGCCCATGCTGGAGCCGGCGACGCCCGTGCTCAGCCGGTCCGGGCGGGTGCGGAAGCGCCGGTCGACGTACGGCTTGAGCGTCTTCGCCAGGAAGTCGACGTACTCGTCGCCCTCGCCGCCGCCGTGGCGCGGGTTGGTCCACGGCGAGTACTCGTCCAGCCGGCGCTGCTCCCCGTTGTCGACGGCGACGACGATGGCGCCCGGGTCGCCCAGCGCGTGCAGGCTGTCGAGCGTTTCGTCCACCCCCCACTCGCCCGCGAAGCTGGTGGCGGCGTCGAACACGTTCTGCCCGTCGTGCATGTAGAGCACGGGGTAGGTCCGGTCCGACGCGGCGTAGTCGGGCGGGAGGTAGATCCACACCCGGCGCGTGCGCCCCAGCTGCGGCATCGCGAACGCCGTGTCCAGCACCGACACGCCCGGCCCGCGGGTCGACGCCGGCCGCGGCCGCGGGCTCCCGTCCCGCCAGCGCGCCACGGTGCCGGTGTAGGTGGCGGCCCCCGTCGCGGGGACGGTGAAGCCCCGGTTGGGGACGTCGGCGCCGGCGGAGTCCACCTCGACCGTGTCCCACGAGCCCAGGGTGAACTTGAACTCGACCGGCCCGCGGACCGACCCGGGGAGGACGATGGTGTACCGCCCCGGCCCCTGCCGCGTGAGGCGGTAGGCGGCATCGGCCGGGTTCCAGCGGTTGAACGTGCCGGCGATGTAGACGGTGGCACCCGCCGGCGTGCTCGGCGCGCTCAGGCGGACGGTGAGCTGCGCGCCCGCGTCGAGCGATGTGCCCGCGGCGAGCGACAGCGCTCCCGCCCCGGCGAGCAGCGCGCGGCGCATCCCGGGCCGACTCACCGCACCAGCACGCGCCAGCCGTGCGCGGGGATCTCCAGCCTCCCCGCCGCCGCGAGGGCCGCCGGCCTCTTCGCGAACCAGTCGGTGTACGTCCCCGGCTGCCCGAGCCCCTGGTACGAGACGCGGGCCGGGGCGTCGCCGAAGTTGACGGCCACCAGCACGGTGTTCGCCCCCTTCGTGCGGGTGAAGGCGTAGACGCGGTCGCCGCCGTCGGTGCGCAGCGCCGTCTGCTCACCGCCCCAGGGGCCGTTCCACAGGGCCGGGCTGCGCTCCTTGAGCTCGAACATGGCGCGGTAGAAGCCGGCGAGCGAGGGGCCGCTCCAGTCCACCGTGTCCTTCTCGAAGAAGCGCAGCCGCTTGCTCAGGCTCACTTCCTGGCCGGTGTAGAGGAGCGGGAACGAGCTCCGGGCGGTGGCGCTCAGCACGAACGCGGCGGCGTGGTTGGCGCCCATGCGCTCGAACTCGGTGCCCTGCCAGCTGTTCTCGTCGTGGTTGCTGGTGAAGTACATGCGGTAGGCGCCGCGGCCGTAGCGGCGGTCCTGCTCCGCGAAGTAGCGGTCCAGCTCGGCGGTCGCCTTCTTCCCCTGCGCGATCTCGTTCAGCAGGTGGTGCAGCTCCCACCCGTAAGTGGCGTGGAAGGCGGCGTGCATGCGCGGGTCCTCGGCCTCGGCCAGCAGGAAGAGGTCGGGGCGGACGGCGGTGAGCGCGCGGTGCGCCTCCATCCAGAAGTCCATCGGCACCCCGCCGGCCACGTCGGCGCGGAAGCCGTCGATCCCCATCGAGTCCACCCACCAGCGCATCTCGCCGATCATCGCCCGGCGCATGCCGGCGCTCCCGTAGTTGAGCTCGGCGACGTCGGTCCAGTCGGTCTCGCGCCCCTCGTTGTCGCGCGCGTTCAGCACGCGGCCGTCGGGGGCGCGGTCGTGCCAGTCGGCGTGCTCGGCGATCCAGGGGTGGTCGTGCGCGGTGTGGTTGGCCACCCAGTCCAGGATCACCCGCATCCCCTGCCGGTGCGCCGCGTCGACGAAGCGCCTGAAGTCGGCCTCGATGCCGAATTCGGGGTTGACGGCCGTGTAGTCGCGGATCGAGTAGTAGCTGCCCAGGCTCCCCTTGCGGTTCTTCACCCCGATCGGCTGCACGGGCATCAGCCAGAGGATGTCCACGCCCAGGCTGTCGAGCCGCGGCAGGTGCCGCTCCAGCGCCGCGAACGTGCCCTCGGGCGTGTACTGCCGCACGTTCACCTCGTAGATCGCCGCGCTGCGCGACCACGCCGGGTAGAACGAGGTGTCCGCGCTCGGCAGCGCACCCGCGGCCGCCGTCGAGGGGGCCGCCGCCACGCCCGTGCTCGCCAGCTCGGACCTTGGAGCGGCCCGACAGGCGGTGAGGGCTATGGACGCCGCCGCGAGACGTAGAGCCGTTTTCCTGCCGATGGACATCAGATCACACCCTTTCCGATTCAACTTCCTGCGCATGTGCAAGCTTTGAGGGGTCTCACACAGAGGACACGGAGGACACAGAGAACTTCGATCGTGTTTCGCCGTTCCTCTGTGCCCTCTGTGTCCTCTGTGTGAGGCCGGCAGTTCAATCCTTACTGCGCCGGGCGGATGCGGATCGCCTGGCCGCCGCCGGGGGCCATCTCGATGCGCAGCCGGGTGCTCGCGTCCACGTCCCGCCGCGAGATGGCGACGGGGAGCGGGTTGTCGCGCCAGTGCGCGCCGGGGCCGTCGGCGTAGACCTCGGCCACGTACCGACGCCCCGACGGCAGGAACGAGAGCGGCACCTCGAAGGTGCGCGCCTCCTCGTCGGTGATGGCGCCCACGAACCACTGGTCCGCCCCGCGCTGCTTGCGCGCGACGACCACGTGGTCGCCGATCCTCCCGTCCAGCACGATGGTGGTGTCCCAGTCCACCGCCACGTCGCGGATGAACTGGAAGGCGGGCTGCCCCTCGTAGTTCTCCGGCAGGTCCGCCGCCATCTGCAAAGGCGAGTAGAGGACCACGTAGAGCGCCAGCTGCTTGGCGAGCGTGGTGCGCGGGCGAGCCTCCTCGGGCCGGCGCGGCGTGCCGGTGGGCCGCCGGATCAGCAGGTCGAAGATCCCCGGCGTGAAGTCCATCGGCCCCGCCAGCATGCGGGTGAAGAAGAGGATCGTCTCGTGCTCGGGCGGGTTGCCGCCGTCGCCTCCCCACGCGTTGTACTCCTGCCCGCGCGACCCCTCGCGCGAGAGGATGTTGGGCCAGGTGCGCCGCTCGCCGGTGTCCTTGATCGGCTCGTGCACGTTCACCATGATCCCGTACCGCGCCGCCGTCTCGATCACCCGGCGGTGGTGGCGCACCATGAACTGCGACTGGTGCGCGTGGCCGTGCTCGGTCCTGTCGCCCACGTACCCGGTCTTCACCGCGCGCACGCCCACGCGCTGGTAGAGCGCCATCGCCGAGTCCAGCTGGCGCTCGTAGTTGCCGATCACCGTGGCCGTCTCGTGGTGGCCGATCAGCGTGAGCCCCTTCTGCCGCGCGTAGGCTGCCACTTCGGCGAGGTCGAAGTCGGGGTAGGCCTCGGTGAAGGAGAAGCTGGCCTTCCCGGTGTTGAACCAGTCGACCTCCCACCCCTTGTTCCACCCCTCCACCAGCGTGCCGCCCAGCCCGTTGGCCGCCGCGAAGTCCAGGTAGCGCTTCGTGTTGGCCGTGGTGGCCCCGTGCTTCGGCCCCGAGCCCCACGTCTCCAGGTTGATGTGCATGCTCCACCAGATGCCGTTGTACTTCATCGGCCGGATCCAGCGGGTGTCGGCGATGCGGCTGGGCGGGTTGAGCTTGAGGGTGAGTAGCGAGGGCGCCAGGTCTTCCGGGCGATCGGCCAGCTGGACCGTGCGCCACGGCGTCACGAACGGCGCGCGGCCGCGCACCGCCACCCCGTCGGCCCAGCGCGCCAGCGTCGAGCGCAGCGTGCGGTTGCCGGTGCGCGCCAGGTACATCCCCGCGTAGTCCACCAGGTCGGCCTCGTGGATCACCACCTGGAGCCCGCCGCTGGTCTGCAGGGTGAGCGGCGTGTGCACGGAGTCCAGCCGGGAGAGCGGTCCCGACGAGTAGAGGATCTCCTGCCGGTCGGGCTCGGGCCGGTTCGAGGGGATCCACCAGGCGCGGGGGTTGTCGGCGAAGGCGAACTCGGTGAGCTCCTCCATCATCTCGAAGTCGCCGAAGCCCGCGCTGTCGGAGAGCTCGTAGCGGAAGCCCACGCCGTCGTCGAAGGCGCGGAACACCACGGCGAAGCGGCGGCCGGGCGCCCGCCCTTCCGCCACCTGCACGCGCAGCTCGTTGTGGTGGTCGCGCACGCGCGCCTGCTCGCCCCAGGCTTGAGTCCACGTCTCGTCGGCCGAGCGGCGCGCCGTCCCCGTGATGCGCAAGCCCCCGTAGAGCGAGTCGGCGCGGAACGCGAAGCCGAGCCGCGACGGCAGGAGCACCTCCCGCCCGTCGCGGCGCACGGCGTAGTACAGCCCGCCCTCGTGCGTGCCCACCACCACCACGTTGCGCCCGTCGGGCGAGGCCACGCGCACCGTGTCCTGCGCGGCCGCGGGGGCGGCGAAGGAGGCCAGCGCCGCTCCGATCGCCAGGAAGCGAGCCAGCCCCCGCGGCCTTCCATACATGTCGATCAGCCTCATACCGAATCGGTTGGTGTTCGCGAAGATCGGTTGGTCTTTGCTGTCATCCTGAGGCCCGGCCACACGGAACCAGCATCCGCCCGAGTGACGGCAGGGCCGAAGGATCTACCCACCTTGCCACGTGGGTCGGGCGCGGCAGCGACACGGATGCCGGCTCGCTTCATCCCTCGATAGCCAGGCTGTTCGAGGCAGGGCCCGTGCGGAGAACCAGCCACCCGGCGGGGTGAGTAGATTCCTCGGGCGCCGCCCGGCTTCGGTGCGGCAGCGGCTTCGGCGATGCGGCGCCGCTCGGAATGACATCTTTCGGGACCGGTCGCACGCTGATCCGACGAAGCCCCGGCCACTCCGCGAGAAGGCGATGGCGGGAGGCTCGACGGAGCATGGCCTTGGTCCAACGTCTCCAGAACGGTGTGCAGCCCCGCCGCAGCGGCGGCGGAGCTGCACACGGTGAACTCCTCCTGTCGGAGCCAAGCCTCAGTAGCCCGGGTTCTGGTCCAGGTTCGGGTTGGCCGAGAGCTCCGACGCCGGGATCGGGTACAGGTCCAGGTGCGCGGGCGTCGCCCGGCCGGCCGGCACCCCGCCCTTGAACGTCCAGATGTACGAGCCCCCGGTGAAGCGCCCGTAGCGCACCAGGTCGGTGCGGCGGTGCGCCTCCCAGAACAGCTCGCGCGCGCGCTCGGCCAGGATGAAGTCCAGCGTGAGCTGGGCGTCGGTGATGTTGCCGCTCGTGTTGCCGTAGGCGCGCGCGCACGCGGTTCACGTACTCCAGCGCCAGCGCCCGCGTCCCGCCGCCGCCGCGCAGCACCGCCTCGGCGTACATCAGGTAGGCGTCCGCCAGGCGGAACATGGGGAAGTCGGTGTCCGGGAACTCCGTGTTCGAGCCCGGCTGCCCCGTCGAGGTCACGTTGCGGTACTTGGGCGCCAGCACCCCCTCGTTGAAGTTGCCGACGCTGGTGATGTTGACCGTCTGGCCGCTGGTGTAGAAGATCCCGCCCCGCGTGTCGCCGGAGCCGTACAGGTTGTACAGTTCGGGCCGGATCCTGAGCCCCCACCACCCCCCGTTCAGCCCGTGCTGCGCGGCGTCCATGCTGCCGCCCACGGCCGCGTGGGCCAGGTAGGTGATCCCGCCGAAGGTGCGCGTGCGCTCCCCGTCGAAGGGGACCGCGAAGATGATCTCCGGCGAGGTGTGGTTGTCCGCCAGGAAGAGCTCCTGGTACCGGTTGTCGAGCTGGTACGCGCCCGAGTTGATGACCGCCTCCGCCTGGGCGCGCGCCTCGGCGTAGCGGGCGGTGCCGGTGTACACCGCCGAGTTCAGGTACAGCTTGGCCAGCAGCATCCGCGCGGCGCCCTGGTCCGCCCGGCCGTACTCGCCCGCCCTGGGCGCGGCGAGCTGCGGCAGGGCGGCGTTCAGCTCGGCCACCACGAAGTCGAAGATCTGCGACCGGGTGGCCTGCTCGGGGGGCGGCGAGTTGACGGGGTTCGCCTCGGTCACCAGCGGGATGTTGCCGAACAGGTCGATGCCGTGCCAGTAGGAGAGCGCGCGCAGGAAGCGCGCTTCGGCGCGGTAGCGCTGGATCTCGGTGCGCAGGGAGGCGCTCGTGTTGCGCGCGGCCAGCTTCTCGTCGGTGGTCTCGCGCAGGAACTCGTTGGCCAGCACCACCTGGTAGAACACGCGGTAGTACATGGCCTGCACGAACAGGTTGGCCGGCCCCCACTGCTGCGTGTTCAGCTCCGGCAGGGTCGGGTCGCCCCAGGCGATGATCGCCTCGTCGGTGGGGAGCTCCTCGAGCTGCCAGTACTGGCGGAGGTAGTTGCTGAACCCCTCGTCGATCCCCTCGATGTCGGGGTTGCCCGCCGGCCCCTGCTGGCCGGTGAGCGCCAGCCCGCCGTAGAGCTTCGCCAGGAAGGAGCGGGCGGCGCTCGGGTCGTTGAAGACTTCCGTCCCCGGCACCGTGCTGATCGGCACGGTGGTGATGTCGGTGCACGCCGCCCCGCCCGCCAGGAGCGTGGCCAGGAGCAGCATCCGGCGCGTCGTCGTATTCATCGCTCGTTCGTCCTCTCGGTTTTCGGCAAGGAACGCCAGGGAGCGCCGCGGGCTCGCGGCGGCGCCTTCGCCCTCGCGCCTCAGAATCCGACGTTCACGCCCGCGGTGAAGGTGCGGGAGCGGGGGTACAGGTTGTTGTCGATCCCGTTCAGCCCCGACGTCGGGTCGACGCCGCTGTAGCCGGTCAGGGTGAACACGTTCTGGACGGTCCCGAAGAGCCTGAGCTGCCGGACCCCGCGGAAGTTGGGGAGGGTGTAGCCCAGCGTCAGGTTGTCCATGCGCAGGAACGACGCGTCTTCCACGTACACGTCCGAGAAGTACTGCTCGGTGACGAACCCGGTCTCCAGCACCGAGCGGTGCAGGTTCATCAGCCCGCCGGCGGCGTTCAGGTTGTTGTAGAAGCCCTGGGCGGAAGCCGTGTTGTTGTACACGTAGTTGCCCAGGTACGCGCGCAGCGTCATCCCCAGGTCGAAGTTGCCGTAGCGGAACTGCGAGGTGTGCCCCAGGATCCACTGGGCCTGCGGGCTGTGGAACGCGCGGCGGTCCTCCTCGGTGATGCGGCCGTCGCCGTTCTGGTCGACGTACAGGTCCTGGTTGTCGATGTCGCCGTCGCCGTCGGTGTCGGCGTACACCGGCCGGCCGCTGCCGTCGCGGCGGTGCTCGAAGACGAAGAACGCGTTCACCGGGCTGCCGGGCTCCAGCACCTGGATGGTGCTCCCCACGCCGCCCGAGATGCCGCCCACCAGGACGCGCTCGCTGCCGCCGGTCGCCTCGCGGTTGACCTCGACCAGCCGGTTGCGGTTGGTGGAGGCGTTCAGGCTGGCGTCCCAGCTGAGGCCCCCGAACGCGTCTTCCAGCACCCGCGCGTTCACGGAGAGCTCCAGCCCGCGGTTGTGCACCTCGCCCACGTTGGTGGTGACGAAGTTGCGCACGTTGGTGCCGGCCGCCACCGGGATGCGGAAGAGCAGGTCGTCGGTGTCCTTGAAGTAGTACTCCACGCTCCCGGTGACCCGGTTGTCGAAGAGGCCGTAGTCGAAGCCCAGGTTGTACGAGGTGGTCTCCTCCCACCGGATCTCGGGGTCCACGGCCGTGGGCCGGATGGTGGGGACGAACTGGTTGCCGAACTGCACCTGCGCGCGCTCGTCGCCGAACTCGTACGACGAGATCCAGAGGTAGTCGCCGATCTCCTGGTTGCCGTTGACGCCCCACGACGCCCGGAGCTTGAGCTCCGAGAGCCAGCCGAGGTTCTCGAACCAGGGCTCCTCGTTCACGCGCCACCCCAGCGCCACCGCCGGGAAGGTGCCCCACTGCCGGCCCGGCGCGAAGCGCGACGAGCCGTCGCGGCGCACGGAGACCGTGAGCAGGTAGCGGTCGGCCAGCGTGTAGTTCACGCGCCCGAAGAACGAGGCCAGCTTCGACTCGCTCGCGGTGAGGGTGGGCCTCACCTCGTCGGCCCGGGGGAGCCCGTTGGGGCCCAGCAGGTCGGACTGCAGCCCGCTCGCCTCGAAGTAGGGGCGGTCGCGGCGGGTGGACTGGTACGAGTAGCCGGCCGTGGCGTCGATGTCGCCGTTCAGCGCGTCCAGCCGCGAGGCGTAGTTCGCGAAGGCGTCGATCAGCCCGCTCACGTCCGACGGGGTGGAGCGGCTCATGAAGCCGGGGTGGTCGCTCTCCACCTGCGCCTGCAGGGTGCTGGGCTGGAAGCCCCGCCGCTCGCTCTCGGCCACGTCGTAGCCGAGCCGCACGGTGGTGGACAGCGCCTCCAGGAACGGCATCCGGTAGCGCCCCTCCAGGCTCCCCACGCTGCGGTAGGTGCGCCCCTCGTCCACCGCGAAGGCCAGCTCGGCCAGCGGGTTGTTGGGGCCCAGGCGGAACTGGGTGTTCTCGAAGAAGGCGCCGCCCTCGGTGCGGATCGGCTGCGTGGGGTCGAAGATGGTGGCGCTGCCCAGCACCGCCACGGGCGTGAACACGTCGTCGGTGCGGGCGCCGCGCAGGGACGCCCGGATGCTCAGCCGGTCGTCGAAGAGCCGCTGGTTGTAGCTGAGCGCCGCCGAGATGCGCTCGGTGGCGGAGCCCCGCACCACGCCGCTCTGGTCCAGGTAGTTCAGCGACAGGCGGTAGTTCAGGTCCTCCCCCGCTCCGGAGACGGCGAGGGAGTGCTCCTGGCCCGTGGCGTCCTGCTCGATCGCGTCGCGCCAGTCGGTGCTGGCGCTCCCCAGGAACTGCACCCGCGAGGACGCGTGCTCGGCCACGGCGGCGCGGAACTCCGCCGCGCTCAGCATGTCGGGTCCCCGGGTGGCCGTGGAGGTGGAGACCGAGCTGCCGTACTCGAAGCGCGGCCCCCGCGAGGAGCCCGTCTTGGTCTCGATGATGATCACCCCGTTGGCGCCGCGCGAGCCGTAGATGGCCGTGGACGAGGCGTCCTTCAGCACGGTCATCCGCGCGATGTCTTCGGGGTTGATGAAGTTGAGCGGGTTGCGCCCCGCGGAGAGCCCTCCGCCCGGCTGCAGCGGCACGCCGTCGACCACGAAGAGCGGCTCGTTGCTGGCGTTCACCGAGGTGCCGCCGCGGATGCGGATGTTCACCCCGCCGCCCGGGGCGGCGTCGTCCACCACCTGCACGCCGGCCACCTTCCCCTGGATGAGCTGCTCGGGGGAGACCACCCGGCCGGTGTTGAACTCCTCCTCGCCCACGGCCTGCACGGCGCCGGTGACGTCCCTCACCCGCCGCTCGCCGTAGCCGATCGCCACCACGCCCTCCAGCGCCACGGCGGCCGTGGAGAGCGTGAAGTCCAGCGTGGCCGTCTGCCCCGCCGCCACGGTGACGGCGAGCGTGGCGGGCGCGTGGCCGATCAGGGCGGCGCTCACCCGCTGCTGCCCGGCGCGCACCCCGGAGAGGGTGTAGCGGCCGTCGGGCCCCGTGACGGTGCGCAGCGCGGTCCCCACCACGCTCACCGTGGCCCCGGAGAGGGGGCGCGCCCCTTCCGCCGAGGTGACGGTGCCGCTGACCTGCCCCGTCTGCGCGTGGAGCGGACCGGCCGCGATCAGCGCGGCCGCCAGGCTCATGACGACTGTCCTCCTCATGTTCGCCCTCCGAAGGAAGGTGGATCGGGCAGCCCCCGTGAGGCTGCGGAAACAGCGTGCGGCCGGCCGGTGCGCCGGAGCCGGAGGGAGGTCGCGGACGCCCCGCCCTCCGGTTTGTCAAGACTTCCAACAAATTCTGCGCGACAGACTCCCGGTCGTCCCGCTCCCCGGAGGGGCGGGCTTTCAGGGAGGCGCGAGCCTATTTGTTAATAGATCCGACAAATTCCGCGCGACGCAGACGGGGGTAGGCCGATCTCGAAGTGCGGACGGGGAGTACAGGGGTCGGGGGTCTATCCGGCTGGAACGGAGCGTATCGTAATCTGCGGAACTGTCCGTGTCAACAACGTTTTTCTTCCGCCGCGGCTCCTCTGTCACGGGGCCGTTGAAAAAGGAGAAGCCGGGCCCGGCGAGGGCCCGGCTCCTTGCGCCCGGCTTCCTGCGCGGGACCTGCGAGTTCCGCCAGGATCTCACACAGAGGACACAGAGGACACGGAGAGCTTCGGGCATTTCTGCCGTTCCTCCGTGACCTCTGTGTCCTCTGTGTGAGCCCAGCAGTTCATCGGTAGCGGCGCGGGGCGTGGGGGCGGTGTCCGGACCTGCCCGACTTCGCCGTGGGGGAAACTGTTGAATAGCTGCCGCGGGATCGGCAGCCGGTGGCGAATCCCCCAGGTTGTCATCCTGAGGAGCCGCCACGCGGAGCCGTCGGAATGGTTGGATGCCTGGCGGCGACGAAGGATCTGCGGGTCGGGTCCGAGCGTTCGAACGGCTGACGCGCGAGTCCCCGCCCGCAGATCCTTCGGGCGCACAGGCTCTCGTGTAGACACGGCCTCGGCGTGTGCGCCCTCAGGATGACAGCGTTTCACAATCCCAGGTTCCTCGTCCTACTTCAGGGTCTTGATCACGCAGATGAAGGGATTCCTGCCGCGCTGCTTGATGAAGCCCTGGGGAGTCAGGCGCACCTTCGTGCTGCGGACCGAGTCGCTCTCGTTGCCGCCGATCACGCGCGCGAAACGGCCCAGCTCGTCCTGCCCGGTCTCGACGACGATGGCCGAATGCGAGTTGTATTGCGAGTTCTTCCTCGCGTGGTCGAAGCTGAACGTGTTGTTCTGACGGTTGCTCTGGATGATGTCTCCCACCCTGGGGGCGTGGGCGGTGATCTCCAGGCCGTGGAAGAGCCCCCTCCCGTTGTCGGCGTCGCGGATCGCCTTGTTCACGAAGACCGAGTGCCGCTTCGAGAACCTGAACTCGGACGACGTCGCCCCAGCCGACATGACGCACCACGAGACGAAGACGGCGGACCACGGGTGGTCCTTGTGGGTGCAGCTCACGAACGCGCCGCCGATGTCCACCGTCCACTTCTTGATCTGCGAGCAGAGCGCCGGGTCGGCCTCGTTCATCTCGTGGAACCTGTCGTGCAGCCCCTGCGCGATCGTGGCCAGCTTCGCCGCGAACGCCGAGGGGACCGAGGATGCCGGCGCCGGCTGGCCGGGCGACGCCGGCTCTCCTTCGGGCTCCCCGCCGGGGATGATCAGGACGTCGCCCGGATGCACGATGTCGGGATCCTCCTTGAACTGGGGGTTGGCCTCGAGCAGCTGCTTCAGGGTGATCCCGTGGGCCCTGGCGATCTTCGACAGGGTCTCGCCCGATTTGACGGTGTGGGTCATGGGGAGGGCCCTCCCGTGGAGGAGATGAGAATCGGCCGCAGTCGAAGCGGCCGCTGAATTCGACCGGATCGGCGCGGCGCCCGTTCGGCGAGCTCCACCTTCGTCCGCCCAGGACGGACCTGCGCGGACAGGCAATACATGAGCGCAGGCTCCCGCCCGCACAAGCATCTTCTTCAGTCGACGCAATGTCCAGGGACGGGCGTGGACGGCTCCACGACGCCGCCGCGCCCGGCGAGGCGAGAAGATCCTCCAGCCCTGCCGCCGTTCGTGCGGAGGCCGGTTCCGTATGCCCCGGGCCTCAGGCTCGGCACGACGGCGCACACCCACCGATCGTCCGGATCCGCGGCGGCGTCTGCCGGCGTGGGGCCGCACGACGGGCTTCCCGCGAGCCGGCGAGGCGCCTAAGCTACGGCCGAGGTGGAGCGCGGCCGCCCGACGCGCGCTCCCGGACGCCTTCCGAGCGAGGATCGCCATGGTCGAAACGTCCCTGTCCGTCGTGACGCCCGGGGTGCAGATGGAGCGCATGTTCCCCACGCTCACGCCCGAGCAGATCGCGCGCATCGCGGCGCACGGGCGGGTGCGGGCGGTCGAGCCTGGAGACGTCCTCTTCGACGTGGGGGACCCGGCGATCCCGCTGTTCGTGGTGACGGCCGGCCGGGTGGAGATCCTGCGGCCTTCGGGGGAGCTCATCGTCACCCACGGGCCGGGGAGCTTCACCGGCGAGGCCAACATGCTCTCGGGGCGCCGCGCGCTGGCCCGGGCGCGGGTGAGCGAGCCGGGCGAGGTGGTGGAGCTGGACCACGACTGCCTGCTGGCGCTGGTGCAGACCGACGGCGAGCTGGGCGAGATCCTGATGCGCGCCTTCATCCTGCGCCGGGTGGAGCTGTTCGCGCACGGCTTCGGCGACGTGGTGCTGGTGGGGTCGAGCCATTCGCGGGGCACGCTGCGGGTGAAGGAGTTCCTCACGCGCAACGGCCACCCGCACACGTACATCGACCTGGAGCGCGACGCCGACGTGCAGGAGCTGCTGGACCGCTTCGGCGTCAGCGTGGCGGACGTGCCGGTGCTGATCTGCCGCGGCCAGGTGGTGCTGCGCAACCCCAGCAACCGCGAGATCGCCGACTGCCTGGGCTTCAACGACGCCATCGACCCCACGCAGGTGCGCGACCTGGTGATCGTGGGCGCGGGGCCGGCGGGGCTGGCGGCGGCGGTGTACGGCGCGTCGGAGGGCCTCGACGTGCTGGTGCTGGAGTCCAGCTCGCCGGGCGGGCAGGCGGGCTCCAGCTCCCGGATCGAGAACTACCTGGGCTTCCCCACGGGGATCTCGGGGCAGGAGCTGGCGGGCCGCGCGTACGCGCAGGCGGAGAAGTTCGGGGCGCGCGTGGCGATCGCCAATACCGCCCGCCAGCTCTCGTGCGAGCGGATGCCGTACGCCATCGTGACCGACGACGGCGGGCGGGTGCCGGCGCGCACGGTGATCATCGCCACGGGCGCGGAGTACCGCCGGCCGGAGATCGAGAACCTGGCGCGCTTCGAGGGCGCGGGGGTGTACTACGGCGCCACCTTCATCGAGGCGCAGCTCTGCCGGGGCGAGGAGGTGGTGGTGGTGGGCGGCGGCAACTCGGCCGGCCAGGCCGCCGTCTTCCTGGCGCAGACCGCCCGGCGCGTGCACATGCTGGTCCGCTCGGGCGGCCTGGCGGAGAGCATGTCGCGCTACCTGATCCGCCGCATCGAGCAGAGCCCCGTCATCGAGCTGCGGACGCGGTCGGAGATCGAGGCGCTGGAGGGCGGCGACCAGCTGGAGCGCGTCCGCTGGCGCGACGGGCGGAGCGGCAGCGTCGAGACGCGCGACATCCGGCACGTGTTCGTGATGACCGGCGCCGTCCCCGGCACGCAGTGGCTGGACGGCTGCCTGGCGCTCGACGCGAACGGGTTCATCAAGACGGGGCCCGACCTGACGCCCGACGACCTGGCCGAGGCGGAGTGGCCGCTCGCCCGGGCCCCGTACCTCCTGGAGACGAGCCTCCCCGGCGTCTTCGCGGTCGGCGACGTGCGGGGAGGCAACATCAAGCGCGTGGCCTCGGCGGTCGGCGAGGGCTCCATCGCCGTCGCCTTCGTCCACCGGGTGCTGCGCGAGTGACCGGAAGAGGAATGAGGACGGCGCTCCCCCGAAATGACTTGCGTGCCAATCTCGGAAAGTCGGCCTTATCGCGCACCGATCTATCAACGGCAACCGGGGGCGTCCACACTACGTGGATACTCCCGGTCGCAGCTCGGTGGAGCCTTAGCGTCCGGTCGCTCGCCTCGATGCTCGAGCGTTAGCGCCGACACTCCCATCCAGGACGAATACGGGGATCGTGCTGGAACCCGCGCTTCCATTGCCGAGCTTGCCGGAACTGTCCCACCCCCAACAGTAGATCTTGGCGTCCGTGGTTGTGCCGCACGTGAAACCCGTCCCCGCGCTGATCTGGACGAACCTGAAACCACCACTGACCGGAACCGGAACGTGGCTCTCCACCATACCGCCATTGCCCAGGTTGCCGGCGAGTCCCGCGCCCCAGCAGTAAGCAGCGCCCGCGGCAGTGATTGCGCAGACGTGCTCGGCCCCGGCGTCGATCGCGGTGAACTTCAGTCCGCCGGTCACCCGGACGGGGAGCGGGGAATCGGTCGTGGTTCCGTCACCGAGCTGACCCCAGGTATTTCCTCCCCAGCAGTAAGCGTCTCCATCCGTAGTGACTCCGCAGGAGAAGCTTCCGCCGACGGTGATTGCCTTGAACGTGTGTCCGCCCGCGACCAGCGTTGGCTGAGGAACGCAGGTACCGTTGCAACCCTGTCCCGGGGTCAGGCTCCCCAGCCCCCCACCCGTGCCACCCCAGCAGTAGGCCGCACCGGCAGGTGTCAGGGCACACGTCCAGTGTCGGGCTGCATCGATCGACTTGAACGTGAGTCCCCCGACGACTGCCTGTGGAGTGAACGCAGTGAAAACCGTGCTCCCCGTGCCCAGCGCACCGAATCCGCCGTAGCCCCAGCAGTACGCCGCACCATCACGAGTTAAGCCGCAGGTGTGCAGGTTCCCGGCGGCGATCGCGCTGAATTCGAGATTCCCTTCCACGGGAACGGGAACGCAGGCACCTTGCTTCTGGAATCCGCAGGTGGAGACCGTGGTGCCAAGCTCGCCCCAGGTGGAACTGCCCCAGCACAGTCCGGTACCGCCGGTCGTCACTCCACACGAATGTTCGTACTGCCCCGAGCCGGCGCCATCCCCGCCGGCAGAAATCGACGCGAAGGTATAATTGCCCGAAACCCTGCTCGGCGTCGAGCCATCCGTTGCGTTGTCATTGCCGAGGCTGCCGATCACGTTGCTACCCCAGCAGTATGCCTGTCCCGCGCTGGTAATCGCACAGGCATGGTCATTCCCGGCGCTTACCTGGGCACGAATGGTGGGCGTGACGACCTCGCTGGCCGTCGCATTGAACGTCACGGGGGAGCCGAGAAGGCCGGCCACAGATGCCGTTGCAGTCTGTGGCCCCGGAGTTAGGCCCAGCGTCCACGTGGCCCAGGCGATGCCGGATGTATCGGTCACCCCAGCGGCACTCGCCGCGAGCGAGCCGCCACCCGAAGTCACCTGGAACTGTACCGTGACCCCCGGAACAGGCACCCCCGCAACATCCGAGACCTGCACGGCGATTGGGATGGGAAGCTGCTGGCCGGGGCGGGCAATCTGGTTGTCGCCGGCGGCAACCGAAAGACTCTTCGGCTTTGCTGGAACTTCCCTGGAGAGAAGCGAGAGATGCCGGAGCACGCTGTCGATTACATCGCTTGCGCCGGCCATCTGGTAGTGGTCGTGTCTCTCCCAGTTCGGGAGGGCGGCCGGTCCGTAGTGCTCAGCGCTGCTGATCGTGACCAGGCCATCGTTCTCCTCACCGGTTTTTTCAAGAATGTAGCATCCGAAAAACATAAGGAGTGCATCGCCAGATCCACTCAATACATTGCTCCAAGAGGTGGTTCCGTGAAGCGACCAGAGCTTCGGTGTAAATCGCGCACTCACACGGTCCAGTTGCTCCGTGTAGAAGGCTGAGTTCGGATTCAATTCACGACCGCCTTCTGTGCCAATGAAGAAATTTCCCGCGACTATATCAAATGCACTAATTGCTCCGAGCAGGTACTGAGTGCCCATGCATTCTTGCATAGCATCAAACGATGGAAAACTCGTCAAGTTCCGTACTGCCGCCGGACTTCCACGGAACGGTGTTGCCAGCGTAATCAATTGATGGACGCGATTACTCTGCGTCACGCCGACGTAATAGGCGCCAACCAGTCCGCCCATACTATGTCCAATGAGCACAGTCTCCCGGTTGGGTAACTTGCTGTTGATGAATGTCGATAATCTCGCGGCCGAGTTCTCGATCGAGTAAAAGGTCGGATACCGATACACCCAGAGTTCGTACCGATTCGCAAGGTCGCTCGTTTTGAACGCCTGGATGAACGGCGCCCAGGTATCCTCCTCGGGGTGAAAGTTCTGAACGGCCTGGCACGAGCGTTTGTCCACTTGGAATCCGTGGATAAGCACAAGCGGGATCTTATCGGTATTAGGAACTGTGCTCGAACCCAGCACATTGTAAAATGCCCAGGTTGATGGCTGGGAGTCACAATTCGCGGTCGCATGAACAGGGGAAAACTCGAGATCGTAAACGACTCCTGTCGCACCTTCGATGATGCTCGAAAATGGTACTGCAAACCGAGCATTCACAAACTCTCCCGTTTTCTCAGCCACGTCCACGGCATTGAGTATGGTCTTCGTCGTGACGTCCGCCGCTGGACGAATGACAAGCGACACCACGTCCGTAGAAAGCTTGGCCGTGGTATTCAGGATGGTAGAAATCTGGAATGCGTTAGCGATCGTGGACAGGTTCGGACGCCTCTCGGCGCGGAGCGAGGCCGACGCGGTTGACGGGATCGAGACGCGAAGACGGAACGTCGGCCCGAGCGGCGGACCGTCAGATGTATCGGGAGCGGTGGCCTCCTGCTCGAGTGTCAGCAGGGTACCGGTCGGGAACGCCCCGGCTGCTACGGTTACGATGGTGCCGTTCCCTACCGCGACCGATGCAGAATCGGTCGCGGTCACGAGAGCCGAGTCTCGAGCCGGATAGAGGACGATTACAGGAATTTCCGTCCGTAGCGTACCTACAGATGCGGTGACGCGGGTTCTACCAAACGCTACCCCGCGCAGGACCCCCAGAGGGCTGACCGTCGCGACAGTGGTGTCGGCCGAGCGCCAGTTGATGGCGGCGTTGGGCATTGCACGACCCTGACGGTCGGTCAGGGTGACCTGCAACTGCACGTCGGCACCTCGGACCACGATGACACTATCAGGTTGGATTGAGATCGATGTGGAAATCGCGTTTGGGTGCAGGAGCTGGTTGTCGCGACAGGAGAGGAGAAATGAGGTGAGAAGGAATGTCGCGACCAGGCCATATCGGCGCATCAGGCGGGCTCCAGCGTGAGAAGGGGAAAAATGAAGAGGAAGGAGAGTTCGCACAGATTGCGCAGGGTAGTCTTACTTACAGTTCAAGTCAAGTCTTGGGCGTAGAATCGACATCTGAGCAGTACGAAGCTACCGAGCAGGCGCTCGACGCCAGTGGCTTCATCAAGACGGGCCCGACCTGACGCCCGACGACCTGGCCGAGGCGGAGTGGCCGCTCGCCCGGGCTCCGTACCTCCTGGAGACGAGCCTCCCCGGCGTGTTCGCGGTCGGCGACGTGCGGGGAGGCAACATCAAGCGCGTGGCCTCGGCGGTCGGCGAGGGCTCCATCGCCGTCGCCTTCGTCCACCGGGTGCTGCGCGAGTGATCTGATGATGCCTCACACGGAGTCAACGGAGTTAACGGAGAACCTCTTGCCGTTCTCTGTTGACTCCGTTGACTCCGTGTGATCCAGATCTACCGAGGTGCCCTCACAGTTCGCCTCTGCGCCTCCGCGTCTCTGCGTGAGACCGTTTTTCCGATCTCAGCCGATCGTAACGAAGACGCGGCCCTCGTCGTCGACGCGCGTCTCGAAGGTCTTGATCGGGCGTGTGGCGGGTAGGGCGCAGACCTCGCCGGTGCGGACGTCGTACTGGGCGCCGTGCCACTCGCAGGTGAGCACGCCGTCCTCCACCTCGCCGCCGTCCAGCGGCAGCTCCTCGTGCGTGCAGATCCCGTGCAGCGCGTAGATCTCGCCTTCCACGTTGCAGAGGACGATCTCCTCCCCGCCCACCGTGAACCCCCGCGCCTCCCCCTCGGGGACGGCGGTGACGCGCGTGACTTCGTGTTCGGGCATATGACCGCAAGTGCGAAAGTGCGAAGTGCGAAAGTGCGGGGGAAGTTCGGAGGCGGTCCGCGGCGGCGCAAGGCGGCACCGGCGGCGCGCGCAAAGCCCCGTACGACGGCGAGGCCCGCTCCGTACGTGGCGGGAGCGGGCCTGGCTGGCTCGTCACGCGGGTGAGGCGGCGGGCGGCGGCCCCACGGCTACCTGCACTGCCTCCGCGGCTTCGGCGGGGGGAGCGGAGCCGGGCGGCGCGGACGGCCGGGAGGGGCGGGAAGACGCGTCGCCCGGCTCGCGGCCGAAGAGCACGCGGCCCGAGTAGAAGGAGTAGCGCGCGATCTCCGGCGCCCACTTCACGAAGTCTTCGCACGACTGGCCGGCGGGGAGGTACGGGCGCACGGCCTCCAGCTTCCGCAGCATGTCGGCCCAGCGACTCTCCTCGACGCCCTCCAGCCCCGCGAACGGGTCCGCCGCGTCGTCGTTCGCCTCCGCGGCCTCGCGGCGGCGCTGCTCCAGCCGCTCCAGGTAGTGCCACCAGGTGTCGTCGGGCTCGGTCTCCACCAGGTCGCGCAGCACCACCGTGGCCTCGGCCGGGTAGCCGGTGAGCATGGCCAGGAGCAGCAGCACGGCCCGGTACTCGCCCGCCTCGGGACTGCCGACGAGCGCCTCGAGCTGGTCCGCGTCGAGCCCCCCGCGCACCAGGCGGTAGACGTTCAGGAAGCGCTTGGCCGCCCGCGGCGTGGGGATCAGCCGGTACGTCCGCTTCATGAACTCGCGCTCCGCCGCGCCGATCTCCAGCCGCGCCGCTTCGGTTGCGCGCTGCTGTCGCTCCGGTTCGCGCGTAGCGGCGGCCGGTTGCTCGGCTTCCACCTGCAGTAGGATGCGGTCCAGCCGGTCTAACAGGTTCTCCGATTGCTGCTCCTGAGCCTCGCCGGGAACAGCGATTTTCCCAAGGCCCCGTTCGACGGCCTGTTGGGTCGCCTGCTCGCGGGCCTGCGCGGCCGCGGCCGCCTGCGGGTCGGCCCTTGCCCGCCGGAGCTCCGCGGACGCCGCCCGGAGGCGCTCCCGTAGCTCACGCTTGTGCCGGTCGCCGTCTACCTGCTCCGGGTTCGCCAGGCTCTCGATCAGCTCGTGGAAGCCGGTCTCGGCCATCGGGCGCAGGGTGAAGGGGACCTGGAAGATCTTCTCCAGGTAGTTGAGCGGGGTGGACTGCCAGTGCACCCGCTCGTCCACGCTGAGCTCGTCGCCCTCCTCGCCGTCCGCCCCGGCGCGGCGGCCGCGGAACACCGCCGAGTGCTGCTTGAGCGAGTGCAGCAGCCAGCGCGAGTCCACGCCCACCACCACCACGAACAGCTTGAAGGCCAGCAGCAGGTGCACGGCCTGGAGCACGTCCACCACCTTGTCTTCGGGGCAGCGGTCCAGGTCGTCGATGTACAGCACGATGCGGCTGATGGCGGCCCGGCGCGCCCCGGCCGGCTCCCCGGCTTCCTCCGCCGCCTTCCGCTCCTCCTCCAGCACCTCGTCCAGCCGCTCGGTGAGCATCTCGAAGTCGCGCCGGGCGCGGGCGATCACGCCCAGGTGCTGCGTGTAGTCGGTGCTGGCGTGGCGCTCCGAGACGAAGTCCTGCATGCGGCGCTCGGGGTGCAGCGCGGCCAGCTGCCGCTCCAGCTCCCGCAGCTCGCGCGTGGCGGCGTCGATCTGCTGCTCGGCCTCGGCCTTGTCGTGGTTGATGCGCTCCTGGTGCTCCAGCAGCGCCTTCTTCCGCTCCTCGCGCTCGGCCGCCACCCGCGCCCGGTTCTCCTCCTTCGCCTTCTCCAGCACCCCGACCGCCTGCCGCACCGCCTTCAGCACCGGCGCCAGCGCCGCCGTCCCGGTCGCAAGCCCCGCGGCCAGCGCGGCGATCCCCGCCGCCAGCGAGCCGATCCCGGGCAGGCGGTCCAGCCAGTTTCCGACCTCCGGAACCACTTCCAGGTCGAAGATCAGGAACAGGCCGGCGAGCCCCAGCACCAGGCCCGCCAGAATCGCAGCGCGGCGGCCGCGGCTCCGCTCGGCGAGCGCCTGACCGAGCCCCCACGCCGACCGGCGGACGCGCCCCCACTCCAGCACCTGCGCCCGCGCGTCGGCCACGGCCAGCTTCGCCTGGGGGATGCCGAGCTTCTCGCTGGCCTCCTTGACGGCGCTCTCCACCGTGGGGTGGGTGGCCACGGCGCGCCAGGAGGCCCGCAGCAGCTCGCCGGCCGTGAGGCTGCGCTGGACGGTGCGCTCCTCGGCCTCCAGCCGCTCCAGCCGGGCCTGCTCGTCGCGGAGGTCGCGGTCCAGGCGGCGCCGCCGCTCCTGCGCGTCGGCGCGCACCTGCTCCAGGTGCGTGGTCTGCGCCAGGATGCGGCCCTTCAGCTCCTCGCGCTTCCGCCGGTCGCCCTCGCCCCGGTCCAGCTCGGCGGCCAGTCCCTGGAAGATGGCCGCGGCCAGGCTGGCCCACAGGTTGGTGTCGATGTAGTGCCAGGCGTTGAACCAGAGCTGGACGATGCCCGAGTGGTGGGGGCTGGCGGGGTCGCCGCGCGCCTCGTCCGCCAGCGCGGCGATCTCGTCCTCCAGCGCGTGCATGAAGAAGCTCTTGCCGCTCCCCCAGTCGCCGAACAGCCCCAGCGACAGGGGGAGCGGCGTGTCCTTGCGGGCCAGCACCGCGGCCAGGGCCTTCACCTCGCGCTCGATCCCCAGCGCGTCCTCGCCCTCGGGGTCGTCGGCGTGGTAGCGGGTGCCGCCCACGGGCTCGCGGAAGAGCCGCAGCGCGGGGACGCGCGCGCCCACGTGCTCGGGCGTGAGCCCGCGCTCGCGCAGCGCATCGACGACGCCGCACATCTCCACGCCGAGCGCGCCCGCCAGCAGGTGCCGCACGTCGATCCGCTCCGACTTCTCCGCGTCGGCCGCCGCCACCGCCGACGCGAACGCATACCCCGCGTGCGCCGAGGACGGTGGAAGGTCCGACAGGACGGAGGGCGCGTAGCCGCCGGGCGCGGGGAAAGGCTGCTCGTGCCGCGCGGCCTTCCCCAGCAGCTCCCGCAGGCCGTCGCGGTTCAGCTCGAGCGCGCCCAGCATGCGCTGCGCGACACCCCCGTCCATCGAGGCGATTCCCCCGACCAGGTGCTCCACGTGCAGCGCGTCGAGCCCCTGCGCCTGGCGCATCCCGTCCGCGTGCGACAGCACGTGCCGCGCGCCCTGCGAGAGCCGGCGGAGGAACGCGGCCTGGTCGATCCGCGGAGTGGCGGCCTCGCCGCGGGCGCGAGAGCGTGCGGTGGGCTTCTTCTTCGGCGCCTTCTTCGCCGCTGCGGGCGCCTTGCGCCGGACGGCGATGGTTTCCGGCGCCTCGCCCACGTTCGCGGTCTCCATCTCGCCCTGGACCGCGGAACCCTCCACTCGGCCGGGCGCCTCGTACGAGCCTCCGGACGAGCCCGCGACCGGGGTTCTCTCCACCCGGCTGACCGCTTCCGCCACGGCGTGGCTCTTCCGGATCAGCTCGGCCGGGAGGGCGTACAGCAGCTCCCCCTTCGATCCCGAAGACTGCGCGAGCGTATCGGCGATGCCGATCAGTTTTCCGCCGTAGACGAGAGGCGCGCCGAGCAGATACGCGTTCGAGGACGGCTCCTGGATCGTCAACCTCAACCGTCCGTCCAATCCTTCCAATCCGTGAGCCGTGACTCCGTCATACCGCGCGGAGAGCGGCACCAGCCCCGCCGCCGAGTCGTCGCGCGCCAGCAGATTGATGGTCGACCCCGGCGGGGGTGGACGCTGAGACAGCAGGTCGAGGAGGATGGCGAGTGGCTCGGGAGACGCAGTCGCGAGCAGAAACGCGGCGAGCCACGCGTCCGAGGCAACATACGTGGCAGGGACGTGCCAGTCCGACTCCGCGGCGACGAAGTGGAACAGGAAGTCGGTGCCTGGCGGCCCCTTCTCATTCATCGCGACGCGCGGCACCACCGCCACGAGCGGGTGCACCAGGCACGCCATGGCATCGAGCGGAGCGGTCGAGCCCGGGGGGTACAGCAGGCCGGTGATGCGGCTCAGGAGGACGGAATCGGGATTGTCCATCGGGAGGAGCGGGAGGAGGGGACCACGAACCGGAGCAGGGGAGACGCGCGGCGCTCCGGGCACGCCGTTCAATGTAACCGCGGCGGCGGGCTCCGCTCAACGGTGTCGCATCCCACGCGGAGTGGGATCGGACGGAGCCGACGGGCGGCAGTCGATGGTTTCTCTTGCGGGTGCGGCGGCCGAGGCCAAACTTCGCGATGCACGCCGATCCGCCATTCCCCGCCCCGAACGGTCCATGCGTCCCCCGCTCTCGCGCATCCTCCCGCTCCCGGCCGCGCTCGCCGGCGCGCGCGCAGACGAAAGTGCGAGAGCTAGAAAAGATGCCAATACGACAAAAGAGATTTCTCACGCAGAGGCAGCAGAGTCAGCGGAGGGGTTTTCTCTGCTGACTCTGCGTGAGGCCTGCAGTTCTTCCGAATCCGGGTTTAGACGGGGAGGAGTCGGCAAGAGGGCGGCGTCGTAGCTCTCCCTTCCACCGCGCAGCGGCCGAGGCCGGGGAGGGGGCTCCCCGTCAGCGCACCCCGGCCAGGGCGAGCACGAGCAGCAGCGCCCACTGCGTGCCCAGGTGGCTGTCCTTGGTGTCGAACCACTCCCCGAGCGAGTGCGCCCCGCCGCCGCCCCCGCCGCCGTCGATGGTGAGCGCCGGGATGCCCAGGTTGATGGGGATGTTGGCGTCGGTGCTGGAGGCGGTGGCGGGCGGGGTGAAGCCGAGCCGCTTCCCGGCCTCCTCCGCCGCGCGCACGATGTAGGCGTCCGCGGGCTGCGTCCCCGCCGGGCGGATGCCGATGGTGTCGATGGCGACGGTGAGCTTCACGCCGCTCTGCCAGCGCGCGTTCTCCTCGTCCAGCGCCTGCCGCACCGCGGCGCGGAACCGGGCGTCCAGCGAGTCGAGTTGCGCGCGGTCCACCGAGCGCATGTCCACCGAGAAGCTCGCCTCGCCGGCGATGGAGTTCACCGAGGTGCCGCCCTCCACCAGCCCCACGCTGAAGGTCACGCGCGGGCTCCGCGGCACCTGGAAGTCGGCCACCTTCGCGATGGCGCGGCCGAGCGCGTGCATCGGGTTCGGCATCCCGAAGTCGCCGTAGCTGTGCCCGCCCGGCCCCTTGTAGGTGACGCGGTAGCGGTGGCTCCCGACGGCGTCCTTCGTCATCGTGAGCCCCGTCCCGTCCACCGAGATGAAGTAGTCGACGCGATCCTTCAGCTCGCGCCCGAACAGGTGGCGCACGCCGCGCAGGTTCCCCGGGCCCTCCTCGCCCACGGTGCCCACGAAGAGCACGGTGCCGCGCGTGCGCAGCTGCGCCTGGTCGAGCGCGCGGGCCACGGAGAGCAGCACCGCCAGCCCGCGGCAGTCGTCGCCGATGCCGGGGCCGCGCAGGATGGTGCCCTCGCGGCGGACGGTGACGTCGGTGCCCTCGGGGAAGACGGTGTCCAGGTGCCCGGAGACGACCACCACCGGCTCGCCCGGCTCCCCCCGGCGCTCGGCGATCACGTTCCCCACCGAGTCGATGCGCACCTGCAGCCCCAGCGCGGCGAAGCGGCGGCGGTAGTCCTCGGCGCGGCGGGCCTCCTTGAACGGCGGCGCCTCGATCTGGCAGATGGCGATCTGCTCCTCGACGGTCTGCGGCTCGGTGCGCGCCACGTGCTCCAGCGCCTGCCGCACCCGCGCGTCGTCCGGAACCACCACGCGCTGGGCGGCGGCGGGGGCGACGGAGAGGAGGCCGCACGCGCACGCCGCGGCGATGGAGGAGCGTCTGGAGATCGGTGGCATCGGCGCTCGGAGCTCAGGAGATGGGGACGGAGGACCCGGCGAAGGTACGACGGCGGCGTGGGCGGGCGCAAACGGAGGTGTGCGTTCACGGACCGATCCGAGTCACGTCACCAACGCACTCACGCACTTCCGCACTCACGCACTGGCAGTCAGCGCACGCCCCACTCCCAGAGGCCGTACGCCGTCTTCCTGTCCAGCGGGTGCCCGTTCGCCTTGAGCGCGACGGCGACCTGGCCGCGGTGGTGCGACTCGTGGGAGACCAGGTAGCCCAGGAAGGCCAGCGGGTGCGGCTTGAACCCCTTCACCCGCCCCGCCTCCAGCGCGCGCTCCAGCAGCCGCTCGACGGCGCCGGCCGACGCCTCCAGCGCCCGGCGCAGGCCCGCCCGGTCGAGCGCGGCGTCCTTCTCCACCTTCTCCAGCCCCTCCAGCAGGTCCGGCCCGGCCTCCTTCAGCCACATCAGCCGTACGTTGTGCACGTGCGCGAACACCTCGCCCACGCTGCGCCCCTTGCTCGGCGCCACGTCGCCCAGCGCCTCGTCGGGGACGGCGTCCAGGAGGTAGAGGTTGATGCGGTGGTGGATGCGCCAGGTGTCGACCACCTGCTCCGCCAGCTCGTCCGCCTGCATGGGACTCTCCTGACTGGCCGTTGCCTCTGGAAGTGCCGCGGCGGGGGAACGCGCGAATGTACCGCACGGCCCGGACGCAATGCAAATCGCCGCGCCGCGCCTTGGACTACAATTGTTTCCTTGGACAATCTGCGTCCCGTGATTACCGTCGCTCTTGGGAGCGGGGCGGCTGTGGGGGAAGGGGTTCACATCCACCACACGGGGAGGCGCGTGATGAAGATCGGGACGAAACGGCTCCTGGTCGCGGGAGTGGTGCTGGCGGTCGCCGCGGGCTGGGTGGTGGCCGAGGGCGCGCGGCTGCCGGTGGAGCACACGGCCCAGCGCACGGTACGGCTCGACGCGCCGCCCGAGGCGGTGTGGGCGCTGATCGCCACGCCCGAGCGCTTCACCGAGTGGCGCAGCGGCGTGAGGGCGGCCAGCACGCTGCGCAGCGGCGGGGCGTGGAACGGGTGGCGTGAGGAGGGGAGCTTCGGGCCGATGGCGTTCACGGTGATCCAGTCGGCGCCGCCCCGGCGGCTGGTGGCGCGGGTGACGGGGGGCGAGGACTTCGGCGGGACGTGGTCGTACGTGCTGGAGCCGGCCGGGAGCGGCACGCGACTCACCATCATCGAGGACGGCGAGGTCTACAGCCCCGTCTTCCGCTTCGTCTCGCGCTACGTGATGGGCCACCACCGCACCATCGACGGCTACGTGGCCGACCTGCGCAAGGCGCTCCCCGCCCGCGGCGCGAACACGGCGGGGACGTGAGGGGGACGGGCGGAGGCTCGTACCCTTCGGCGGACTCCGGCGCGGGGCCCTCTCCCTGGCGCCTGAGGCGCCTGTCCCTCCCCCAAAACAACCTGGGGGAGGGACCTCGGCGCTTCGCGCGACGACACCAGGCGCGGAGCGAAATGGGGTTGTGCGGTTGAAGCTTCGCGGGGTTTGCGAGGCTTTCCGTGGTTCCAGCGGGTGTCCTCAGGCACTCGCGGCCGAGCGCTCGCGATACGCAGAAGCCCCTCGCCCGAACGGCTCGGGCGAGGGGCTTCGATTCGCGGACGGCCTGGAACGAGAAGGCGGGCCGCCGCTGGATGGGACGACCCGCCGGTCAGCTCACGAGGTGAAGGGGGCGTTCCCCTTCGTGGTGATGGCCGTCGTGGTGGTGCTCCCGGTGCTCGCCCTCGTGCGCGTGCTTGCGCAGCGCCTCCAGGATCTCCTCGCCGTAGAACATGGCGATGTACTTGGCCTGCACGTCGGTCACGCGGCGCACCGCCCACACCAGCTCCACGTAGTTGGGCTCGTGGGGGGCCTTGACCAGGTGCATCCCGCACTCTTCGGGGAGGTGGCTGGCCTTGCGGTTGTTGCACGGCGAGCAGGCCGTGACCACGTTCTCCCACGAGTTGTCGCCGCCGCGCGACATGGGCAGCACGTGGTCGCGGGTGAGGAACTCGCGGCCGCGCAGCGCGTTGCGGTGGCGCCCGCAGTACTGGCAGCGGTACCCGTCGCGCGCGAAGAGGAAGGTGTTGGTCACCTGCCGGCGGAAGCGCCGCGGCACGTGGATGAACTTCTTGAGCCGGATGACCAGCGGCGCGGCGATCTTCTCCCGCTCGGACCGGAAGATGCGGGCGTCGTCGGCCTCCAGCACCTCCGCCTTCCGGTCGATCACGAGCCGGAGGGCCCGCTCGATCGGAAGGATGGTCAGCGGTTCGAAAGACGCGTTGAGTGCCAGACACCCCATAACGGATGCACCTCTCGGACGAGGGTTGGTCCCTTTCTGCCTCTGCCGCCGGTTGGAGGTTCGCTGGATCAAGGATCGTGCGCACCGGCTCGCACCGGGCGGGCCTGCCACACGGACGCTACGGGAGAGCGGAAGTGGGCGGTATGCGCAAAACCTGAGTTTCCGCATGAATGTTAGCTAAATCTGCCGTGCCCGGTCAAGCTCTGCAACAAGATGTTGTGTCAAGATTCTCGTTTGGGCAAAGCGCTTCTGGTGGTAGAGAGGTTATCAGAGGGCTGTCAGCTCGACTGAATCACCAGTAGTTTCCTGCTGGATCCGCGCGCCTACGCCAAAGAGGTGAACATGGAGCCCCTGAAGCCCGAGACCAAGGCCAGGATCCTGGAGGAGAGCCTGCAGGCGGCTCCGGAGGACATCGAGGAATACGAGCGGCTGCTCTCCGAGCGCTTCACCGTGGACCCCGACCTGCCGGCTTCGCCGGAAGCCGCGCATGCCGTGGATGAGCGGGAATCCAGGCTCCAGGAGCTGGCGCGCAAGCTCTTTCCGCACGGCCACGCTGCACCAGACGCGGCGCACTCCCGTTAGGCGCCCGAGCCACGTCATGGCGGACGGATGAGACAGCTTGCCGCCCGGCAGGCTGTCGCACCGCGCTCCCATCTACGAAACGATCCCCCCTGCTCGTCTCAAAAACTTCTGTATAAAGCCCGACGAGCATCATCCCGCTCGCCTCAAAGCACGGTTTCCAACCCCACGCGCGGCGGCGCCATCCTAAGGCGCCCCTCGAAGGGCATGTTCCGACTTCCCGCCCACCGTTTCGCTCCGGAGCCGTTCATGCCGAGACCCCTCGCCTTCGCGCTCGCCCTGGCCGCGCTGCCCGCCGCGGCGCTCGCCCAGCACCCGCTCCGCCACCACGTGGACGCCATCGAGGTCCGCTACGCCCGCTCGCAGCCGGTGGTGTCGTACGTGCTGCGCGTGGACGAGGCCGACCTCTCGGGGTTCGAGGTGGAGATGCGGCTGCGCAACGTCCCCGACACGGTGCGCCTGGCCATGGCGGCGCACCCGGAGTACGACGACCGCTTCTGGCGCTACGTCGAGGGGCTGCGCGTCGAGGGTGCCCCGCCCTCCGCCGTGACACGGCTGGACAGCGCGGTGTGGCGGATCGCGGCGCCGGGAGGCCGGGCGGTGGTGCGCTACCGCATCCGGCTCCCCGAGAGCCAGCCCGGCGAGCGCGCGGCGTGGCGCCCGTTCCTCTCCCCCACGGGCGGGCTGGTGGGCGGGCCGCACTCGTTCATGTACGTGCTGGGGGCCAACCTGGCCCCGTCGCACGTGCGGCTGGAGCTTCCGCCAGGCTGGGAGATCGCGACCGGCCTGGCGCCGACGTCGGACCCGCGCACCTTCTTCGCGCCCAGCGTGGAGGTGCTGGTGGAGTCGCCGGTGCTGGCGGGGCGGCTGCGGAGCTGGGGCTTCGCCGTGGACGGCGTGCCGCACCGCGTGGTCTACTGGCCCGCGCCCGGCGCCGCGCCCTTCGACACGGCGGCGTTCGCGGGACAGGTCGAGCGGCTGGTCCGCCAGGCGGTGGAGCTCTTCGGCCGCGCGCCGTACCGCGAGTACGCCTTCCTCTTCCAGGACAGCGCCTACGGAGGGCTGGAGCACCCGAACTCGGTGACGCTCGGCGCCCCCAGCGCGCGGCTGGCCCGGGACGCCGCGGCGGGGCTGGAAGAGACGGCGCACGAGTTCATCCACACCTGGAACCTGATGCGGATCCGCCCGGAGGAGTACGGCCCGGTGGACTACCGCACCCAGCGGCCGGTGGCGGGGCTCTGGTTCAGCGAGGGGCTCACCCTTTTCTACGCCGACCTCCTCCTGCGCCGCGCGGGGCTGCCGGTGAGCGACTCGACCCGCGCGGCCCACCTGGAGGGGCTGATCGCGCGGTACCTCTCCAGCCCCGGCAACGCGCGCTTCTCGGCCGAGCAGGTGAGCCGCGTGGCCTACAACGCGCCGCCGGGGGCGCTGGGCGACTACACGGCGAGCGCGCACCTGCAGGGCGAGCTGATCGGCGCCATGCTGGACCTCGTGATCCGCAGCGAGACCGGCGGACGGCGCTCGATGGACGACGTGATGCGCCTGATGCTGGAGCGCTTCTCGGGCGAGCGCGGCTTCAACGGGCAGGGCGTCGAGCAGGCGGTGGAGGACGTGTGCGGCTGCGACGTGACCCCCTTCTTCGACGCGCACGTCCGCCGCGGGAGCGAGATCGACTTCGACCGGTACCTGCGCCTGGCCGGCCTGCGCACGCGGGTGGCCTGGGCGCCGGCGCTCAACCGCGAGGGGCGGCCGGCGGTGGACCTGCGCATGTGGGGCCGCGAGCTGCCCGGCGGCCAGGGGCTGAGCCTGGTGGTGGGCGACCCGGCGAGCGCGTGGGGCCGCGCCGGGCTGCACACCGGCGACCGGCTGGTGTCGATCGACGGCGCGGCGGTGCGCACCTGGCCCGAGCTCCGCGCAACGCTGACGCGCGCGGCGATCGGCGACACGCTGCGCTTCGAGGTGGCGCGCGAGGGCGGGCCGTTCCGCACCGCGGTGGCGGTCAGCGGCTTCGACCGGCCGGTGGTGCGCATCGAGGAAGTCCCCGGCGCCGGCGAGCGCGAACGGGCGGTCCGCGAGGACTGGCTCCGCGGCAGGTGAACAGCAACCAACGACCTCACACGGAGTCAAACGGAGTCAACGGAGTCAACGGACCGATTCCCCCGATTGTCATCCAGAGGGAGCGTCCGCACGTGACCCGCGTCTGGACGGATGCTTGGACGCTCCCGAAGGATCTATGGGCTGCCGTGCACCGGGGTCTGCGCCCTGGCAAGGCAGCCCATAGATCCTTCGGTCGCCGCCGGACTTTTGTGCACGGCGGTGACTCTGCGCCGCGGCTCCCTCAGGATGACATCGTTGGGGTCGTCGGGGGATGAGAACGACTCACAGCAGCTGCACCGGGTCGCGGTCGATGACGACGCGCAGGTCGGCCTTGCTGGGGACGCGGTGCTTGAGGAAGAAGTAGCGAGCGACGTTCCCCAGCACCTTCGCGCTCGTGGAGCGCAGCAGGAAGTGCCACCGCCAGCGCCCCCGGATGCGGTCGATCGGCGCGGGGGCGGGGCCCACCAGCTGCACCTGGCTCACGCGCCGCGCCTCCAGCAGCCCCTTCACCCACTCCGCCGCAGCGACGGCCGCCTCCTGCGTGGCCGTCTCCTCCAGACCGCTGACCACGACGTTCACCAGGCGCGACCAGGGCGGGTAGGCGGGCTCGCGGCGCTCCGCCAGCTCGCGCTCGGCGAAGGCCACGTAGTCGTGCTCGGTGGCGTGGGTGACGGCGTACTGCGTGGGCAGCGACGTCTGGATGAACACCTCGCCGCCCTTCGGCCCGCGGCCGGCGCGCCCGGCTACCTGCGTCAGCAGCTGGAAGGTGCGCTCGGTGGCGCGGAAGTCGGGGAGGTGGATGCCGGTGTCGGCGTTGATCACCCCCACCAGCGTCACGTTGGGGAAGTCGAGCCCCTTGGCGATCATCTGCGTCCCCAGCAGGATGTCGACCTCGCCGCGCTCCACGCGCCCCAGGATCTCGTGGTGCGCCCACTTCCCCCCGGTGGTGTCCACGTCCATCCGCGCGATGCGGGCCGACGGGAAGGTCTCGCCCACCGCGCGCTCCACCTGCTCGGTCCCCACGCCCTTGAACGACAGGTCCGTGGACCCGCACGCCGAGCAGTGGCGGGGCGCGGGCTCTTCGTGCAGGCAGTAGTGGCAGGTGAGGCGCGCGCGGCGGCGGTGGAAGGTGAGGCTCACGTTGCAGTTGGGGCAGTGCCACACCTGCCCGCACTCGCGGCACTGCACGAAGTGCGCGTAGCCGCGGCGGTTGAGCAGCAGGATGGTCTGCTCGCGGGCGGCGATCCGCGCGCGCACGGCGTCCACCAGCAGGTCGGAGAGGATCACCGGCGAGCGCTCCTGCAGCGGCCCGCTGGTGGACTGCTGGCGCTTGCGCTCGGCGCGCAGGTCGATCACCCGGATCGGCGGGAGCGGCTGGCCGCCCACCCGCTCGGGAAGCTCCAGCAGCGTGAACTTCCCCGTTTCCGCGTTGTGCCAGCTCTCCAGCGACGGCGTGGCCGAGCCGAGCAGGCAGACGGCGCCCTCGACCAGCGCGCGCACCACGGCCACCTCGCGGGCGTGGTAGCGCGGCGCCTCGCCCTGCTTGTACGAGCCCTCGTGCTCCTCGTCCACCACGATGGCGCCCAGGTCCGCCAGCGGCGCGAACACCGCCGAGCGCGCGCCCACCACGATCCGCTTCTCGCCCGAGCGCAAGGACCGCCACTCGTCGTAGCGCTCGCCGTCGGAGAGCGCGGAGTGCAGCACGGCCACGCGGTCGCCGAAGACGGCCTTGAAGCGCCCCACCGTCTGCGGCGTGAGCGCGATCTCGGGGACCAGCACGATCGCGGTCTTCCCCTGCCGCTCCACCACCTCGCGCAGCAGCTCGATGTAGACCAGCGTCTTCCCCGAGCCGGTGACGCCGCGCAGGAGGAAGGTGCCCGGCCGCTTCGTCCGCGTCGCCTCCACCAGGCGGCGGATGACGGCGGCCTGCGCGGGCGTGGGGGTGAGCGCGGGGGCGGCGCGCGGGTCCACCCCCGCGTACGGGTCGCGCGCGACCTCCTCCTCCACGATCTCGGCCACGCCCTTCTCCACCAGCGCGTTGACGATGGCGTACGAGAAGCCGAGCTGCTGGACCAGGTGCGCCACCTCGGCGCGGCCGCCCATCGCCTCCACGGTCTCGAACGCCTCGCGCTGCCGCTTCGCCCGCCCGAAGGTCTCGTCGCGCTGCATCAGGCTCGGCAGCTCGCGCACGCGCAGCACCCGGTGCCTCTTCACCGCCGCCTCGACGCGAGGGCCCGCCGTCTCCACGGCCACGATCCCCAGCTCCTCCAGCCGGTGGATGGTGGGCCACCAGGCGCGGTCGCCCAGCTCGCGGCGGAGCCGCACGACGGACTGCGGCCCTTCCTTCACCCGCAGCCAGTCCACCAGCTTCGCCTCCTGCTGGGTGAGGTCGCGCCCGGGGGCGGCGGCGCCGGTCAGCAGCACGTAGTCGGTGGACGAGTCGGTGAGCCCGGCGGGGAGCGCGGTGCGCAGGACGATCCCCAGCGGCGCCAGGTAGTAGTCGGCGATCCAGCGGCAGAGGCGGAGGATGGACGGCGTGACGCTCGGCCGCTGGTCGAGCACGGCGACCACGGGCTTGACCTTCTCCGGGTCGGCGCCCTCCACGGCCTGGGCCACGCGGTCGATCCACCCGATGCGCTCGCGGCCGGCGAACGGCACCAGCACGCGCGCGCCGGGCCTCGCCTGCGCGCCCATCCCGGGCGGGACGCGGTAGGTGAAGGTCCGCGGCAGCGGCAGCGGGAGCGCGACTTCGACGTACAACTTCAGGGTACAGGGGATAGGGGACAGGGGACAGCCAGCGACAACCTAACAGCGAGCGCAAGACAGCCTGCCCGGCGCATGGCCGGGCAGGCTGCCGATCATCCTCCGTCGCGGACGCCCCTTGCTGTCATCCTGAGGGAGCGTCCGCGCGCAACTCGCTCCCGCGCAGATGGTTGGACGCGACCGAAGGATCTACGGCCGCCTCGCGACAATGCCGGGATTTCGCTCACGGGCCGCCTATAGATCCTTCGTCGCCGCCCGGCATCCGCTCATGCCGATGGTCCTGCGCGGCGGCTCCTCAGGATGACAGCATGGGGATGTGCCGCAGGTAATCAAGCGGCGAGAAGGACATCTTCCGCCTCGCGCAGGATGTGGGGGCCGATGAACGGGCTGAGCGCCTCCGTGGTGACCACGTCCGCGCGGCGCTGGAGCAGGTCGTCCAGCATGAACGAGAGCGCCATGAAGTTGTCCAGCGTCTTCTTCTCGGGATCGAACTCGACCAGCAGGTCGACGTCGCTCTCCGCGTGGGCCTGTCCTCGCGCGAAGGAGCCGAAGAGCGCGATGCGGCGCACCCCGAGAGCCTGGATCTGCTCCCGGGCCTGCTCCAGCCGCTCGGCGATCACCTGCTTGCTCAGTGGCTCAGTGTCCATGCGGGTAACGTAGCTGCAAGGCGATCCGCCAGGTAGGGCCCGGCGCGGCCCGCTAACCGCGCGCCGTGACGCCCAGCCCCGGCTCCTGGTTGAAGCGCAGCAGGCCGTTGCCCTCCAGCCCTGGGCCGGTGAAGGGATCCGAGGCGAGGAGCGCGGCGCCGTCCAGGTCCACGTAGTCCACCAGCGGCGCCAGCTGGATGGCGGCGGCGATGCCGAGCGTCGACTCGATCATGCAGCCGAGCATCACCCGCATCCCGTGCGCGCGGGCGGCGTGCACGATGCGGATCGCCTCGCGCAGGGAGCCGCACTTGGCCAGCTTGATGTTCACCCCGTCGACCACCCCCACCAGCTTCGCCACGTCGGTGGCCGTCTCGCACGATTCATCGGCGATGATCGGCAGGCGCGAGCGGCGGCGGACCAGGCGCAGCCCCTCGAGGTCCTCCGGGGGAAGGGGCTGCTCGACGAACTCCACGCCGAACTCCTCCAGCATGGGGATGCGGCGGATCGCCTCCTTGGCCGTCCAGCCGGTGTTGGCGTCCACGCGGATCGTCTTCTCCGGCGCCTCCTCGCGGATCATGCGCAGGATCTCTTCGTCGCGCGGGGTGCCCACCTTGACCTTGAGGATCGGGTAGCCGGCCGCCTCGCGCACCTTCTCGCGCATCACGCCGATGTCGTCGATGCCGAGAGTGAACGAGGAGAGCGGCGCCGCGTATGGATCGAGCCCCCACAGCTTCCAGACGGGCAGCCCCAGCCGCTTCCCCACCAGGTCGTGCAGCGCGCACGAGATGGCCACGCGCGCCGCCGGGTTGCGCCCGACCGCGTGCACCAGCGCCGCGTCGATGCGCTCCAGCGCGCAGGGGTCGCCCTGCGCGGCGCTGTTCATCACCTCGGCCAGGCGCGGGAGGAGGGCGGTGACGGTCTCGGCCGTCTCGCCGTAATACGGGGTCGCCGGGGCCTCGCCCCACCCCTCCACGCCTTCGTCGTCCGTCACGCGCACCACCACCGACTGCCGCGGCGGCGGCGCCATCTCGCGCGCGATCTTGAAGACGTGCTTCGTCTGGAGGTCGATGACTTCGAAATCGAGATGCATGCGTCGAATGTCGAGATTCACGTCCACCCGCGCCCCGGTTGCAGCCCCCGGTCGAAACCGGGGGCTGCAACAGCACAAAGTCCGCCTGCGCGGACTCCCACGCCGGATCGTACCGCTCCGACCGGCATCCGCGCGGCCGCGGGGTGCCCCCTCTCCCCCCGGCCCCCTCTCCCCCGCTGCGCGGGAGAAAGGGGGAGAACAACGCGCGAGAGCCGGCCTCCGCGCCGATCCCGTCGAGTACCCTCTCCCGAAGTTGGGAGAGGGTGGCGACGCGGTAGCGGCGCCGGGTGAGGGCCCCTACTCCGCCTTCGCCGGCGCCTGCATCGCCACGAAGTCGTACGGGGGCCAGGGGCCGGTGAGGTCCAGCTCCAGCGCGGGGTTCAGGGCCGAGAGCTGGTCCACCCGGTCGCGGAAAGTGTCGGAAGCCGCGCGCTCCACCAGGAAGGCGGCGGAGAGCACCCGCGGCTTCCCCGGCGGCGGGAAGGTGAGCGCGGCGCCCGCCGCGCGGCGCAGCTCGGCGTAGATGTGCGTGGCCAGGTCCAGCGCCTTCGCCTGCGGGAACGCGGCGTCGACCACGTCCACGTGCAGGCGGAACTCCCACCGCCCCCGCACCCGCGCCAGCGCCGCCCGGAGCGACGCGTACGCCTCGGTGAGGAAGTGCGCCACCTCCTCGTCGCCCGCGAACACCACCCCCGCCGGGGCCGGCACCACGTCGCCCTTCAGCAGCGCGCGGTGCACCTCCCAGTGGCGCGCCGTCACGTGCAGCGGGTCGTGGTCGGCGCCCTCGGGGGGCGCCGAGCAGACCAGCGCCGCCACGTCCTCGTAGCCCACCAGCCGCACCCCCAGCCCGGGGTCGGCCGCCTCCCACGCGGGCGCCTCGCCGTTCAGGGGGATCACCCCGAGCAGCGAGAGCCCGCGGGAGCCGCGGGGGCGGGGCGGGGCCGCGGCGCCTTCCGAGCTCATCCGGCGAAGGGGTCCTCGCGCAGCAGGGGGTAGAGGGCGCGCTGCGGCCCGGGCGTGGTGACCTCCGGCCCGCCCGCGCCCACGAACACATCGACCTCGGAGCGGAAGCCCACGTCGCCCGCCAGGTAGATCCCGGGTTCGATGGAGAAGCCGATGCCGGGGATCAGCGTGCGCGTGTCGCGGGTCTCCAGGTTGTCGATGTTGGGCCCCGAGCCGTGCAGCTCGCGGTCGATGGAGTGGCCCGTGCGGTGGATGAAGTACTTCCCGTAGCCGCGCTCCTCGATCACCCCGCGGGAGACGTCGTCCACCTCGAAGCCGCGCACCGGCTCCCCCGCCGCGAAGCGCGCCCTGGCGAACTCGATGGCCGCGTCGCGCGCGTCGACCACGGCCAGGAAGATCTGCGCGAGCCGCTCGGGGACCGCCTCGCCCACGTAGCCCATCCAGGTCTGGTCGGCGTAGACGGCCTCCTCGTCTTCCTTCCCCCACAGGTCGATCAGCACCAGGTCGCCGTGGCGGATCTCGGCGTGCTTCTCGGCCGCGGGCGCGTAGTGGGGGTTGGCCGCGTTGGCGTTCACCGCCACGATGGCGTCGCCGCCCACGGCGAGGCCGCGGCCGGCGAGCTCGTGCTGGATCCACTCGCGCAGGTCCCACTCGGTCAGCCGGTCGCCGCCGCGGGCGTGCTCGGCGATGCGCTGGAAGGCCCGGTGCGCCACCTCGTGCAGCGCGGCGCCCGCGCGCCGGTGGCCGGCCTCGCCCTCGGCCGTCCAGCGCGAGTAGAAGGCGCTCACCAGGTCGCCGGAGGAGACCACCTTCGCCCCGGCGCCGCGCACCAGCTCGACGATGCCGCCGGGGACGCGGTCCACGTACGGCACCGCGTCGCCCTCGGCGTACTCCATGGCCGCCGTGGAGCCGCCCCGGAACAGCTCGCGCAGCCGCTCGTCCAGCTCGCGCCAGCTGGAGTACTCCACCTTCTCGCCCAGCCAGCCCTCCCACGGCTGCTGCTCGATGCGGTGGGTGACGGCCACCGGCGCGCCCTCGGCCGGGAGCCAGACGAAGTAGCGGCGGGTGAGCGCCGGCAGCCCCAGCATGCGGCCGGCGACGGGGTTCGAGCCCAGGAAGTTGAAGAGCAGCCACCCGTCCATCCCGCGCGAGCGCAGTTCCTCGCGGACGCGCTCCAGGGTCTCGGGGGCGAGGGAGACGGTGGCTTCGGTGATGGCCATCGAAATTCAGTCCTGAGTGCGAGTGCTAAGTCCTGAGTCCTTTAGTGCTTAGTCCTTAGTGTTTTAGTGCTCGGCGCCGGGGGGACTAACCCACTGAGCACTAAGGACTAACACACTAAGCACTAAGCACTGGGGTTCGAGTCCGCCACCCAGCGCGTGCCCTTGATGAGCGACAGGCCCAGCACGCGCTCGCGGGTGAGCAGGCGGTGGATCTCGCGCTCGCGCAGCACCGCGCCCTTCACCCCGCGCCACCCCCAGCGGCGCAGCGCGCGGCGCAGGATGCCGAGCTTCTCGCGCAGGGTGAAGATCTCCGCGAAGTCGGGGAACGGCCCGCCCGCCGCGGGGCGGAACGGCGAGGGGGCGTCGGACCAGTCCTCCACCACGAGGTCCACCAGGCCCGCGTCGCGCAGGAGCTGCTTCCACTCCACCAGGATCAGCGGGCGCGCGCCCAGGTGCCGCACCAGGATCTCGCGCCGCGCGGGGTCCACGTGCCCCGTCCAGATGAGCTGCACCAGCACCACGCAGCCGAACGGCTTGACCACGCGCGCCAGCTCGCCCACCGCGCGCGCCGGGTCGGCCGAGGCGGCGAGGCCCAGCTCGCCGATCGCCACGTCGAAGATCCCGTCGCGGTACGGCAGGTCGTCCAGGCGCGCGCTCTCGAAGGTGAAGCGCCCCTCCAGCCCCGCCTCGTGCGCGCGCCGCTCGGCCTCGGCCGCCAGCGCCGGGTCGGGGTCCACCCCCGTCCCCTGCACGCCGTAGCCCTTCGCCAGGAACAGGGTGGAGACGCCGCGCCCGCACGCCGCGTCGAGCACCTCCATCCCCTCGTGCATGTCCGTGAGCGCGGCGATCCGGCGGTACAGCTCCTCGCCCCCCGGCGGAAAGACCACCTCCCTGCTGAGCCGCACCAGGTCCAGCATCGAGGGGCCGGCCTCGCGCTCGGGCGGGAGGCGGAGGTGCTCGGGGAACGGCGCGGACATGGGGTTGAGTATACGCCTGGGGCTGGGGGGGCGCTACTGCGGGTGCGAGGTACGGAGTGCGAAAGTGCGTGAGTGCGTGAGTGCGTGAGTGCGAACGATGTCATTCCGAGGGAGCCGCCGCGCCAGCCCCGCCCCCGCACCAAAGCCCGGCGGCGACCGAGGAATCTACCCACCCCGCCACGAGGCACGCCGGACGCCGGGAAGCCTGCCCCCTGCGATGCCGGCGACTCCACACCGAACGCCGAGTCCACACCGAAGGAGCCCACGAAGGTGGGCTTTTCGCCGTTGTTGCCGCGGGTTCACCCGCCCCTGCCCAACCTGCCCACCTGCATCGCCTCCACCCCCGCCAGCGCCCGCAGGTGCTGCACCACCGCTTTGGCCGTCGCCGCCGCGTCGTAGCCGCCCTCCAGGATGGAGACGAGTCGGCCGCCCGCGCGCGCGTCCGCCCACTCGCGCAGCTCGCGCGTCAGCAGGTAGACGTCGTCCGGCTCCACCGCCAATCGCCCGAGCGGGTCGCCCGTCAGGATGTCGAAGCCGGCGGAGAGCAGCACGAAGTCGGGCGACTCCTCCGGCGGGATCGCCTCCAGCGCCTCCCGCTGCGCCGCCGCGAACGCCCCGCCGTCGCTCCCGGCCGGCAGCGCCGCGTCCCCGTGGGCCGATCCGGCGATGGGATCCTCTGGCGCCGCGTGCAGCGAGAGGACGGATACGGCAGGGTCGGCGCCGAGCGCCTGGCGGATTACGTCGGCGGGCTCGGAGCCCCACGACACCACCAGCACGCGCGGGGAGCCGCGCCGCTCGCGCAGGTGCCGCGCGGCGACCGCCACGTTGTTGAAGAGCGAGAAGCCGCCCGCCGCGTCGGGCAGCGCGCCGCGCCCCGGCGGGCGCGCGGCCGCGAAGGCGTTGCGCGCCTCGCCCGCGAGCACCGTCTCCACCGCGGTGATGCCGACGCCCGCCGCCGCCAGCGCCGCGTCCCACGAGGCGCCCGATACCGGGACGCCGCCCAGCGCCAGCACCTTCCCCTGCGCCCCGGCCAGCATGGCCGTGGCCTGCACCTCGGCCACGTGCCGGGCGGTGTGCACCAGCCGCAGGTCGGCCTCCGCCGCGGGCACCGCCTCCACCTGCAGGAGCGGCTCCCAGAGCGCCTCCATGTCGCGGTGCACGGCGCGCGTGACCGCCGGCAGCCGCCCCTGGTGGTCGGGGTGGCCCCACCCGGTGTCGTGGCGCGGGCAGTCGGGGTGGCTGACGTACGCGGTCGTCTTCACTCGCTCCTCTTCCCCGGGGGCCGGTCCCTTCGTCCGCGCGCCCGCAACGGGGCCGGATCTTGCAGGAACAATCGCGGGCGGTCGTCCGGCGGGGCAACCCCGCCCGGGGTCCCTGCCGGCGACACGTGCGCCGTCATGCCGCGCGTCGTGGCCGGCCAGGACGGCGCGCGCCACCCCGCCCCAGTCATGGGCCACTTCCTACAGGAGGTCGTCATGCAACAGGACCGGGATGAATACGCTGCTGGCGGCGGTGGGTACGGCGGGGGTAGCGGCGGCGGCGGTGTGGGAGGCGGCGGTGGAAGCGGCGGCGGCGGGACTGGTGGTGGCGGCACGGGCGGCGGTGGAACGGGTGGTGGTGGCACCGGCGGCGGCGGCGGTGGGACCGGCGGCGGCGGCACGGGCGGTGGTGGTGGAACGGGTGGCGGTGGGACGGGCGGTGGCGGGACCGGCGGTGGCGGTGGCGGGACCGGCGGTGGCGGTGGTGGGACCGGCGGCGGCACGAGCGGTGGCGGCACCGGCGGTGGCGGCGGGACGGGTGGTGGCGGTGGCGGGGGATTCGGAGGCGGTGGGGGCGGCGGCGGAGACTGACCGCTTTCCCAGCCAGCCGGATATACGAGAGGGGCGGCGCCATCGCCGCCCCTCTCCTTCGTTCCGGTCCGCCATCACACCAGGCCGCTCAGTACCACACCGCCACGCCGCCGTGGTGTGAGCAGGTCCCGCTGCGGTGGGCGCTGTACGAGAGGGCGCCGTCGCGGCAGCGCGCCGTCGCGCCGCTCGGGTTCACCTCGTCCGGCGACGAGTACAGGCGCGGCGCGCTGGTCCGCGCCCGCGGCGGCGACGAGCGCACCAGGTCGCTCGCCCGGTACACGTACTCCTGGCCGTAGCCCGACTCCAGCTTCGCCCACCCATCGCCGTCCCTGGGGCCCACCACGATGCGCTCGCCGCGCCGCAGCGTGCGCACCACGCCGTACCCGCTCCCCGGCCCCGACCGCACGTTGAGCGCCCCGTGCACGTAGAACGTGTCCGCGCCGCCCGCCGCGTAGCTGGAAGACGAGTTGTACGACGACGTGGACCCGCTCGCCGAGTACGCGCTCCCGGCTGGCGCGTACGAGCCGGTGCGGCTCCCGCCCGAGCCGTCGCACATCCCCGACAGCGCCGCCATGAGGAAGATGACGACGAGCAGGAAGCATCCCATCTGCCCACAGCCTGCGTTCCGCTCCTGCTGCGCGCGGTGAGTCCCGCGGCTGCCGGCCGGGTACGGAGCGCCGCAGCGCGGACAGGTGGGCGCTTCGGTGCTGACGTTGCCGCCACACTCGCGGCACTGCGTGATGGCCATGGATTCTACAGCTCGGAAGGGACCGCGGAGACGGGAGGTACGTCGGCGGAAGCGGGACTTCGGAAGACGGGCTCCGCGAGGGATGAGCCATTTTCTTTCAGGATAACATCTTCGCTCGCGTCGCGCCACCGCCCGGACGCACCTGCTGACGCCGCCGTGGTGCGGGGCGTGCATTCTCCCTCCCGGACTTCGGTCGGGGGGAACGTGAGCGAAGGAGGAGTGGATGCAGCAGGAGCCTGAACGCCGCGGGGCAGAGCCGGAGCGCGGCCTGGACGCGGCCGAGAGCACCGGGACGGGCACGGGCAACGACTCGATGGGGATCGCCAACGCCGCCCGCCGCGACGCCGAGCGGGGCGGTGGTCCCGAGGGGATGGGCGAGCCCAACACCGTCCCGTCCGAGCGCGAGGCGGGTGAGTCCGCACACGGCATCGGCGCGGCCGGCCTTCCCCCGCACGACCCGTCCGGCGCGGGCGGAAGCTGACGCCGGCCGACCGACGGCCGGCGAGGAAACGATCTTCCACGAGGTACGCCGATGGACCAGGACCCTGACGAGCAGAACAAGGACCGGCCCGGGCTGGGCGCCGGCGCGGGCGGCACGCTGGGCGACGTCCCTCCCGAGCCCGACGCGGACGACCGCGCGCCCGATCCCACGCGCGACAGCGCCGTCGCCCGCGTCACGCCCGACCAGACGCGCGCGCGGCCGAGCTGAAGCTGCGAACAATCGCGTGTGCGGCACCTACATCGAGCGGAGGGACCAGCATGCAACGGGACCAGGACCGGACCAGCGACCTCGCCGGCACGGGGCGGGGTGACCAGGCGTCGCTCGGCGGCGGGGCGGACTTCGCCGGGGCCGGCGACCACACCGGCTCGCCCGAGGGCGGCGCCAACGTGCGCGGCGGCGCGCCCGC